>JBHHWA010000097.1:0-4381 GCA_046756285.1 Thermoplasmata archaeon | reverse complement strand
CATCGGCCCCGTTCGGGCCTTCATCGAGCGCCTCCGCGAGGCGGCGGCGGAAAGGGGCCTCGAGGCCCAGGCCTTCGACTCCGACTTGGTCTTCGGAGCGGAACACCTCCTGGCGGCCTGGGACCACGCGGACCGCGCCTTCGCCCATGGGTCCAACGTGGCGTCGGATCGGATGGTGGAAGTCCTCCTCTTTGCAGCGGGGGAACGACAGATCACGAGGGCCTTGGAGAAGCTCGGGTTGAAGGAAGGAAAGGACCGATTGGCCCTCCTCGTTGCGGGAGAGGGAGACCCAGATGTTCTTCTAAAGAAGCTGGAGCTTGTACGGGACGATAGCCTTCTTGCGGGCCGGGTCGACATGCTACCCGCCTTCGGGATCACGAAGGAAGAGATCGAGACGGTGGCCGACGATCGGGTCTTTGACCTCGTCCTTGAGCGCGTTGCCTTGGCCGCACTCCGCCGGTGAGGGCGGGACACAGTCTTCAGCCCAATCGGCCCTGGACGGCGTCGCTCTGTAACTCCCGGAGTGCATCCGCAGCGATCCACCGGCCCGGCTGTGAGTCGACCGTACGCATCCTCTTCGCGACGGCGATCGCCTCCGCGTTGAGATGCCGGTTCCGCTTCCCGATCTGCCGCAGGGCCCAGTTGACCGCCTTCTTGACGTAATTTCGGCCGTCGTCGGTCTCCCGCTCAATCCGTAGAAGGAAGGCACGGAACGCGGCATCCTCCGCTTTCTTATCGTGGAAGGCAAGGTATGCCATCAAGGCGAAGCCCGCTCGTTTGACGAACTCCTCGTCACGCGCGCTCCATGCCTCCGCCTTCTGGTATGCGTAGGGCGTCTTGTCGAACAGATTCCCGCAGACCTGATCGCAGACGTCCCACGAATCGAAGTCCCGGACCCATTGGTCCATCTGCCCCTCGGTAACCTGAGAGGGGTCGTCGACCATGGAGGCCAGAATACGAGCCTCGTGAATGCGGGTCTTCCAGAGATCCAAGGCCAGGGGGTGGTTCCGACCGATTTCTTTGGCGAGACGACGCAATTCGGGGACTCGAATCCCCAGGGCCCGGTCGGTGGTGATTCCGAACCTCGCCATTCCTGCGCGTCCTTCCGGATCGGCGAGGGCGTTCAGGCGCTCCAGGACCTCCGTCCGCTCCATGCGTGCACCAAATCCTTTCCGAAGGTCTTTAAGGGGCCCTCCTTCGTAGGACTCGCGCCGGGGAGGACTGCAGCTGTCCAAAGCAAAAAGCCCGTCTCGGGAGGCATATCTAACCCTGGGATGGCACGTCACGCCCGAGGCGGACCCTCAGTATTGGCTCCAGGAGGGGGCCAAGCCCGGGGGCCAAGTCGAGGACGACCTCATCCGGATTCCGGCCCGGGAGATGGCTACCCACACGGTCCTCGTCGCGCAATCGGGATCGGGTAAGTCGGCCCTTCTCGGCCGAATCGTAGAAGAGCTTCTCATCCAGACTCACGCACGATGCCTAATCCTCGATCCCAATTCGGACTTCCGAAGGGTTCACGAGCTGAAGCCCGCGCGCCTCTGGGACCGCGCATCCTACGACCCCGTTGCTCGGCGCGGTCTCCTGCCGCATGAGGCTACCCAGGAGGAGTTCAGGCAGCAATGGGCCCGCGTTCCCGTCCGGGTCTGGGGCGGCGACGGCTTTGGGGAGGAGGATGCCACCGCCCGGCGGGTGAGGCTCTGGTGGCCCGCGTTGGCCGTGGATTTCCTGGCCGAAGACCTCGATCCCGTGGAGCGGAGCGAACTCTACCACTGCCATGCATTCCTACGGGCCATCGCGGACTTGGCCCGGTTTCAGGAGAAGGGTGAAGGCGAGAACTTTAGCGCGCTGGAAACCGCGGAGACGCTCTACCTGGAGGCGGCGGCCGCGTCCAGCTCACCGCGGGCGGCCCAGCAGCGACTCGAGGTGGGTCTCCGAAAGGCCTTCCCCCTGGATGAGCTGACGGAGGAGGCCGTTGGCAGGCTGTACAAGGGCCTCCGCGACGCCCTCCCCATCCCGTGGCTCCTCCGGCCTCTTCCACGCGCCCCCGAGAAGGTCCAGGAGGCTGTCGTCCGCAGTCGCATTCGGGCGCGCTTTGAACGGGCGATGACCGCCCTCAACTACGTCTCCCCCGAGATCATCCGCTTCTACTTTGGGAAGGCTCGGGAGTACCAGGCAGCCGGCATCCTCGCCAGCGAGCCCCCGGAAGAATCCGCCTCGCGAGCCCGTCTCGAGGTCATCGACCTCGCGTCCCTCGCGGCGCGAGACACCCGTCTCCTCGTGCTGAACGCGACCCTGTCTACGGTGTGGGATCGCGCCCGGAGCGAGTGGGCTCTCGCCTTGCAGGGGGATGCGGAGGAGGACTCCCGCGTCCCTACGTTCATCATCCTCGAAGAGGCCCACAACCTCGTCCCGGCCGAGCCTCGAAGCAAGCCCGAAGCCGCCCTACGGGAGCAGTTCCGCCAGATCGTCGCCGAGGGGCGAAAGTACGGCCTCTTCCTGATTCTGGTCAGCCAGCGGCCGGACAAGCTCGATCCTCTCGTCCTGTCCGAGTGCGAGAACAAGGCGGTGATGCGACTCGACTCATGGGCCGTGCGGGATCTCGCCGTAGAGGCCTTGGGCCTCCAGTCGGTTCCCGAGGACCTCCTGGCGCGGACCGTGGAGTTCGGCATCGGTCGCGCTCTGCTTGCCGGACGCTGGGTCCGCGATAAACCACGAGTGCTCTACGCGGCCGCCCGGCGGACCATCGAAGGGGGGCGAAGCCTCCGAGCTAAGCATTGGGCGGGGTCGTCCGCGAGTGGCGCCAAGGGGTGATCGTGCCCCACTCCGCTTGGGCATTCTATAGTGGAAGCCGCAGTGGAAAGCTCGTCAGAGTCCCGCTCTCAAGACACACTCGCTCCATTTGGGACGGCTCTCTCCGGGACGGCGAGGACGGGCGTGAGACCATTCGGATATCCGATGTCCAGCACCATGCCCTCCGACACCTGGCCCATGATCTTCTTCGGCTCCAGGTTCACGACGAAGAGGGCTTGCCTTCCTTCGACCTCGCGCGGGTCCTCCCTCTCCCCCTTCATGCCGACAAGGACCTTCCTCTTGTGATCCCCGAAGTCCACTCTCAATGAGACGAGTTTGTCGGATCGGGGGACGTCCTCGACCAACTCGATTGTACCGACCCGAATGTCGATCTTCTCAAACTCACGCGCAGTGACGAGCGCTTTGATGGGTACCGGTTTCACGGCGGTTTCCCTCCGCGGTTGAGCCTAGCTGCTTGCCCTCGGACCAAAGCCGTCCAGTCCACTGGGCAATTACGTAATGCGGAAGGCAGGCTTTCACTTTTAATACAAACTTTCGATCCTTCAGCAGGGGGCCGTGGGTCCTCAAGCGATGCATCGATCTCGGCCACCGGAAGATGGTTCTCATCACGGAGATGGAGAAGTAGACGAGAGGTGATGGGAGGGGGATGGAGTGGTGAAGAAACGCGCCGTTCTGTTTGATCTGGGAGGAACTCTGATTCTATCCGGGAGGAGCCCTGAGGAAGTTTGGAGAAGGATTCTGGAAGAACATGGCATCAGAAGAAGCGAAGAGGAGATTCGGCGTGTATCGAACGACACGCTGCCGGGAGTGATTACCAGCTTCGGCAAGATGCCTTCGGACGAGTATTGGGTCCTGTGGGACGCGGCGGTCTTGAGAGGGTTGGGAGTAGAAGATCCGGATGGATCACTCTCAGAGGAAATCAGGGATAGGTTCTGGACCATGGCTGAACCCAAGGCCTATGCGGACGTCCTTCCTCTGCTGGGTGAGCTGCGAAGGAGAGGGATCAAGCTCGGCATAGTCTCGGATTCGTACGTCCAAGAGATCGAGGCAATGCTAGACATCGCGGGCATACCCAGGGAGGAGTTCGACGTAATAGTTGGCGTGGACACCATTGGAGAGAGAAAGCCCTCACCCGCCAACTTCATGCGTGCGCTTGAAGAGATGGACGTAGCTCCAAGCGACTGCATCTTCGTCGGAGACGAGGTGATAAGGGACGGCGAAGGCGCCAGGGGGGCTGGCATCACCCCTTATCTCGTCGTCAGGGATGAGAAGGCAGCCTCAGACCCGAGGTTCAGAACCGTCTCATCCCTCCAGCAAGTCCTGTCGATACTGCAGAGGCAAGGAATTTGAAATGGAGAGTGAGAAACCAATCCACCCCCCTTCAACCGCTGGCAAGACGTAGTGAACTATGTCGAAGCGGAAGCTACAAGGCGTCTACAGGCGGTCTTGAAGTCGGGAGCGTATCCGGGAGGCTCCCGCGCCTCCAGAGGGTCCCAGGTTTGCGTTTAGAGCAAATGCGGAGGGCAGGATTTGAACCTGCGAACCACTAAGGACAGCCTCCTAAGGGCTG
>JBHHWA010000096.1:0-4493 GCA_046756285.1 Thermoplasmata archaeon | reverse complement strand
GGAAGGAGGAGGCGGCGTGAGTTTCAAGGCGGCAGCGGACGTCCTCGTCGGCCACATCGAGACCGTGATTCAGGGGGACTTCGAGGCGGCGGTGCAGGAGGCGCTTGCCCTCCTGGCCTCCGCGCCGAAGATCTTCGTCTACGGCGTCGGCCGCTCGGGCCTCGTGGGCAAGGCGTTCGCCATGCGCATGGTCCAGCTCGGCCTCCGGGTCTTCTTCATCGGCGAGACCATCACCCCCATCGTGGAGCCGGGGGACGTGGTGGTCATCGTCTCCCGCACGGGCGAGACCATGTCGGCCATCCAGACCGCCAACATCGTCCGCCGGGTGGGCGGCCACGTCATTGCGGTCACCGCCCAGGAGGGCAGCAAGCTGGCCAAGGCCTCCAGCCTCGTCCTGCCGATCAAGGAACCCCGGGACCGCGAGGCGCCCCGACACGCCCCCCTGGGAACCCTCTTCGAGGAATCCACCTTCGTCCTTCTGGATGTCCTTATCAGCCTCCTCATGGAGAAGCTGGGGCAGACGGAGGAGGACATGCGGGGCCGCCACGCCATCATGGTGTGAGTTAGGAACCTTGATTAGCGGCCTGAGACTGTCTCTCGCAGATGGCCGGGGAGTTCGTCGTCACCCCCTGGGAGGTCAAGGGGGAGATCGACTACAATCGCCTCATCGAGCGCTTCGGCACCCGCCCATTGGACGAAGACCTCCTCGAGCGCCTGCGGGCGCAGGCAGGGGAGCTGCACCCCTTCCTTACGCGCCGGATTTTCTACTCCCACCGGGATTTGGATTGGATCCTGGACGAGTATGAGGCCGGAAACCCCTTCTACCTCTACACGGGACGTGGCCCCTCCAGCGAGGTCCACGTGGGCCATCTGATGCCGTGGGTCCTCACCAAGTGGATGCAGGACACCCTCGGTGCCACGCTCTACTTCCAGCTGACGGACGACGAGAAATTCCTCTTCCGGGGCTTCGAGAGCCTGGAGGAGTCGCGCCAAGTCGGGGTGGAGAACGCCCTGGACATCGTCGCCTTGGGCTTCGACCCCGCCAAGACGAAGATCTTCTTCGACTCGGACCTCATCCGTTGGATGTACCCCCTTGTCCTCCAGGTGGCCCGCCGCATCACGTTCTCCACCGTGAAGGCCGTCTTTGGCTTCACCGCGTCCAACAACATCGGGGAGATCTTCTACACCAGCATCCAGGCGGTCCCGGCCTTCCTAGAGAGCGCGATCCAGGGGAAGGCCGTCCCGTGTCTCATCCCCTGCGGCATCGACCAAGACCCCCACTTCCGAATCACCCGGGACGTGGCCCCCGGCTTGGACTACCCCAAGCCCGCCTTGATCCACAACAAGCTCATGCCCAGCCTGAAGGGAATGGGGGCGAAGATGTCCGCCTCCGACCCCTCTTCGGCGATCTTTGTGACGGACACTCAGGAAACCGCCCGTCGCTCCATCATGAATGCGGTAACGGGCGGCGGGGCGACGGTGGAGGAGCACCGGCGGGATGGCGGAAAGCCCGATATCTGCCCCATCTTTCACCACTATGCGTACTTCTTCGAACTGGACGACGAGCACCTCCAGGAGGTCAACGACACCTGCAGGAGTGGGGACCGCCTGTGCGGCGAGTGTAAGGAGGAGCTCGCCGACAAGGTCCTCTCCTACCTAGAGAAGCACCAGGAGCGTCGGGAGGACGCCCGCGACCGGCTGGATGATTTCCTGCTTAAGGACGGGGATCTGCCAGAGCTCGAGTCCGTCTGACGCCGCCGCACCTTCTGAGGGAAGCGAGGAGAGGAGGGCGACCCATCCCGAATCATCGCCTCACAGCCCGGCTGGCCGAGCCAGGAAAAGCCTATGAGCGGGACGTCCATTCCCCCGACCGTGGCCCTCGAGGACCTCGCTGAAAAGCTGAGTCCAGGGGAACGTGCGCTTCTCCAAGCCCTGGCGGACCGGGACGGGTCCACCGCCGAGGCGTTGGTGGAGACCGGCGCCTTCCGCGAAGAGGTCCAGGTCATGAATGCCGCCTCTTGGTTACGCTCCAAACGGCTCCTCAAGATTCGAGAGCGGCTCATCCGCGTGTACAGCCTGCGAGACCCCGCATGGGCCGAGAGGAAGCTCCCCGAGCGACGGGCCTTGCGGGTTCTTCTCGAGGTCGAGGAGCTCCCGCTTGAGGACCTGGCGGATCAAGGTGAGTTCCAAGAGGAGGAACTGCCCATCGTCTTGGGCTGGCTGAAGCGGAAGGGATGGGCGGACATCGTGGAAACGGAAGGCGCGCCCGTTGTCCGGCTTCGGGAGGAGGGAAGGCTCGCTGCCGAGATGAGGGGCTCCGATGAGCTCCTTCTCGAGCGTCTCGGGGAGGGGGACTTGCAGGAAGGAGAAGGGGACCCCCGGGTCCTCCGGCAACTCCGCCAGCGCAAGGAGATCATCCGAGAACGGCGACGGGTCCTGCGTACCCTCCACCTGACCGAACGAGGCAAACGGCTCCTCGCCCAAGGCTTGGAGCCCGTGGAGGAGGTTGCCCAGTTGACGCCCGAGTTGTTGCAGACCCCCGCCTGGCGCACCAAGCGGTTCCGCAAGTACGACGTGAAGGCGTACGCACCCGCCACTTACGCCGGGAAGAAGCACCCTCTATCCGGGTACATCGAGAAGGTCCGGCGAATCTTCTTGCAGATGGGTTTCACGGAGATCGAGGGGGACTTCGTCGGCCCGGCCTTCTGGTCCTTCGACGCCCTCTTTCAGCCCCAGGATCACCCGGCCCGCGACATGTTGGACACGTTCTACCTGGAGGAGGACCTGAGCTTCGATCTCCCTTCCCCGGCGGTCCTGCGTCGGGTCGCCGA
This sequence comes from Thermoplasmata archaeon, assembly GCA_046756285.1. Classification (GTDB taxonomy): domain Archaea; phylum Thermoplasmatota; class Thermoplasmata; order RBG-16-68-12; family JAJISG01; genus JAJISK01. The sequence continues at coordinate 1,662 of JBHHWA010000096.1, read as the reverse complement.
AACGCACGAGCAAGGCGGGACCACGGGATCGACCGGGTGGGGCTACAAGTGGTCCGTGCAGGAAGCGAAGAAGGCCGTCATGCGGCCCCACACCACCGCAATCACGATTCGCTACCTCGCGGAGCATCCCGATCCCCCGCAGAAGGCCTTCATCATCGGGAAGAACTTTCGGCGAGACGCCCCCGACCCCACACACTTGCCGGAGTTCCACCAGATCGAGGGCGTCGTCATGGAGGAGGGGGCCAACCTGGCGATGCTCATGGGGACCATCGGGGAGTTCTACCGCAAGATGGGGCTGCCGGTCCGCTTCCGCCCCGGGTACTTCCCGTACACGGAACCGAGCCTGGAGCCGGAGGTTCGCCTCCCAGAGCGCTGGTTGGAGCTCGGAGGCTCCGGCATCTTCCGGCCGGAGGTCACGACTCCCTTGGGCATCACGACCCCGGTTCTGGCATGGGGGCTGGGCCTCGAGCGGCTGGTGATGGCCCTCGAAGGGCTCGACGACCTCCGGACGCTCATCTGGAACGACATGGACTGGCTGAAGGCTTCGCGCTCCGTCTTCTAGGAAAAACGCTAAATCGACGCCAGGCATTGGGCGCGCGAGCGCCATGCCAGATGCCTCCGCCGAGATTGCCGAAGGGGAGCGGTCCCTGAGCCGCCTGGATTACGACCAGGCGTTCCGCCAGTTCAAGGCCGCGGCGAAGAAGGACCCGGAGAACGCGTACGCGTACTTCTGCCAGGCCGAGGCCGGCCTGGGAGTCAACGATTTGGAGCCGCCCGAGATCGCCACGTTGTACCAGCACGCCATCGAACTGGAACCCGACAACCCTCAGTACCTCAACGCCTACGGCTTGTTCTGTATCGACGCGGGCCGCTTCAAAGCGGCAGAGGAGGCGTTCAACCACGCTGCCGAGGTGGATGAAGAGAATGCGGCGCTCTACTACTCGGACTTCGCCGTCAACTACTACCGACAGGCCCCCGTAGTCATGGCACAATACCTGGACGCGACCACCGAGCGAATGATCGCCAAGAAGGCGGTGGACTATCTTCTCAAGGCCCTTGACATGACCGAAGAGGAGATGCGCGGCCTGCTGACCGACTGAGGCGGGCCTTACCCTCGCCGGCCCGCGAAGCAGTTGGAGCAGAGGCCGTCCGGCTCATGAAGATGGACCTGGCAGACCAGACGGCCGCATAAGTGACAACTCCCCACCGCGGCCTCGGAGCAGATGTAGCACAGGCCCCGCATCATCAACACGAGAAGGGGCCGCCCGAGCTATTAAGCTCTCGTGGCGAGCCGAGCAGGCGACAAGAGGGCGTTAGGGCCGCAGCCCAGAATCCTCATAAGGACTTCCCTCCATGATCTCGACGTGCCAGGCAGTGAGGACGACTGCGTCTTCTGCCAAATCGTTCAAGGGAAGGAGAAGGCCGCCCGCGTGTACGAAGACGACACCTACATGGCCTTCATGGACATCCAGCCCATCAATCCCGGCCACATCCTTGTCCTCCCTAAGGTCCACCAGGAGACGGTCTTCGACATGACGCCCGAGGAGGCGGGGGCGCTGTTCGCCCAGGCCACCCGCCTCGCCGTAGCCGTCAAGGAGGCGCTGCAGGCCGATGGGATCAACATCGGTCAGAACAACGGCCGGGCCGCCCAGCAGATCGTGC
>JBHHWA010000095.1:0-4509 GCA_046756285.1 Thermoplasmata archaeon | reverse complement strand
CCAGACCACCACCATCCAGAGGAAGTCCACCATGGGGGCGAAGAGGAAGTGGATGTACTCGAAGGCGCCTAGGCCGATGTAGTAGGTCGTGGAGGCGATGAGGACGAGGCGGTTGACGTTCCAGAAGATGCCCACGCCCGTCCCAATGAGGACCCAGATCCCCTTGAACCACAACGGGCCCTGGAGGAGGCCCATGGTGGCCGCGAGGATGAGCCCGAAGATGGCGACCGTGATGAGGCCGGAGCACTCGATGAGGACGGAGAAGATCGCGATCTCCCCCTCCGCCGTCGGCACGATGAGGGTGGGATCGTTGGGAGGGATGACGAGGAGGGAGGGGACGCCTCCCAGGGTGAGGATGAAATGGGTGGCCTGGGCGGTGAGGACCCAGGCAAAGGGAAACGCGAGGGAGAGGGCGAAAGCTCCCGCTATCCCTGCTTGCACTAAGGCGTGCCCGATGCGTGGCTGAATCCACAGCCTGGGCATTCTCTCGCTACCCTGGGTGCCGGTGGGAAGGGACTCTTCCTCCCGGCAGACCAAAAACGGAGCCAGGGCCTATTTGAGAGGCTGGACGGCATTCTCAAGGCCGATTATCAGAGGTCAAAATGAGGCAGACCACCCCGAGGGCACCCGGTTCGCGGTGTTATCAAGTTTGAGAATTTTCTCAGGCTTTATTACGCCGTCGGACCTGTGACTCCGAGACACCTCCGACGGGGGGATGCCCTCGACGCAGGGGGAGAGGCGATCGCCATGAGTCCGGGCGAGAAAGACGAGCTACGGCAGCAGTTGGACGACTTGACAGCCCAGTTGGGGCGCATCCGCGAGGAGTACTTCGAGGAGCCGTCGGAGGATGGCTCAGAGCCTGCGGAAGAGCCGCCAGCGGAGCCGCCGCCCGCAGAGGAGCCGCCCGAGGCCCCGGCGGCCCCCCCTCCCCGCCCGGTGCCGCCCGTGGTCCCGGCCGCCATGGCACGCTCCCAGGCAGAGTCGGTCCGGGCCGCCGTCGCGATCTTCGTCGTCTTCTTCGGCCTTGGGGCCATCGTGTTTGCCTGGTTTACGATGGGGATTGACGACGCGCAGCGCCTAGCGGCCATCCTCCTGGGCGTCATCGCCACGGTGGTAGGGTACTACTTCGGCCAGCGGGGTGCGACCCGGGCCCAGAATCAGGCCGCGTATGCCATGCGCGCTTGGCACTCTGCCGAGGAGAGGGTCCGGGAGCTTGAGGACTGGGCCCGGCAGAATCGGTAGGCCTCCCCTCGCGCGTCGGTTAGAAGAACGAGCAGAATTGGACAGCCTCACGGGGCGAGGGCCGGATGGGGCAAATGCTTTCGACCCCGCGTGCGTTTCTCCGGCGGGAGACACGTCATGGCCGCGAAGCGTATCGCCATCCTTGGCACCGGACACATCGGGCAAGCCCTGGTCCGCGGATTCCTCGCCGCGAAGAAGACTGACCGTGAGCATCTGCTCGCGACGATTCCTGACGCGAAGAAGGCGGAAGAGCTCGGCAAGGAGCTCGGCATCCCGGTAATCACAAGCAACCCGGAGGCCGCCACCCAGGCGGACGTCGTCGTCTTCAGCGTGAAACCCCAGGTCCTCCCGGCCGTCCTCAAGGAGGTGGCTCCCCTCCTGACCCCCGAGAAGCTGGTGGTCTCCGTGGCCGCAGGCATGCAGACGGGATTCATCGAGGGGCTCCTAGACAAGGAGGTCCCGGTCGTTCGCCTCATGCCCAACGTGGCGGTGGCCGCTCAGCAGGGTGCCACGGGCATGGCCTCGGGACGATGGGCCGAAGAGGAGCATGTAGGGTTCGTGAAAGACCTGTTCTCGAGCGTCGGCCTCGTCCTGGAAATCGAGGAGGACCTCATGGACGCCGTGACGGGCCTCAGCGGCACCGGGCCGATGTACATCTTCCAAGTGATCGAGGGGCTGTCCGACGCGGGGGTCAAGGTGGGGCTGAGCCGGGACCAGGCCCATGCGTTGGCCGTTCAGACGACGCTGGGATCGGCGCACATGGCGCGGGACTATGGCCGCCATCCAGGGCATCTGAAAGACCTGGTGACCTCGCCTGCAGGGACGGCGATCTCCGCCCTTCACCTCATGGAGCGCAGCGGCTTTCGATCCATCCTGATGGACGCCGTGGAGGAGGCTGCCCGCCGGTCGGGGGAGCTCGGCCGGATGCACATGGGGAAGTGAGGTTCATCGCTCGGCCGTCTCCCGCCGAAACGTGTTCCGGGGGTCCCAGTCGGGATGCTCCCGGCGCACGTGCTCGGCCATCAGGCGGTCGGCCTCAAACCTGTCGCGGACGGTCTCCGACTGCCAATCGAGGGCCGGACACAGGATGAAGTATCGAACCATCGCTCGGGCTCCGCCTGGTTGAGTCCGCACGAGCCACGTTATGAAGGCTCCGACGTGGGAATCGGAACGTGCCGTTTGCCCATCCAGATTCCTTGCCATCGGGTCGCCAAGATTCCAGGCACTGAGGCGCCCGCACGAGTGGCTACGCCTACACCGATGGCAGGAAGAAGAACGCCACAGCGATGATGGCGTACACGATGAGGAGCATCATCCCTTCGAACCAGTTGCTCTCGCCGTCGTTGGCCACGGCGCCCGCGATGGCCACCGCTAACCCGATGGCGATGAGCTCGAAGATGCCGAAGGAGAACGTCAGCACGTTCCCGATAATGAGGGAGGCGAAGACGAGGAATGGGGCGGCGAAGAGGGCGATCTGGGTGCTACTGCTGAGGGCGATGCTTACGCTCAGGTTCATGCGATTCCGCCAGGCTAGAACAACAGCGCTCCCATGCTCCGCTGCGTTCCCTACGATGGAGATGACGATGACCCCCAGGAAGAGCTGGCTGAAGCCGAATTCCTCGATGGAGACCTTCACCGTTTCAATGAGAACCTCACTAACAACGGCGACCAGGGCGGTGGCCACCCCCAGAATGAGGACGGCGTAGCCCCGGGACCAGTGGACCACCTCCCCCTCCATCTCCCCCCGGGGGTTGAACAGGTGGCGGTGGGTGTGGAAGCTGAAGAGGAGGGCTCCACCGTAGGCCACGAGAAGGAGGACTGCGATGGCGATGGTCACCGTGATCAGGGTCCCCTGAGGGACGGGATCGGCGGTGGCGAGGACGAACAGGGAGGGCATGACGAGGCCGACGGTAGCCAGGACGAGGAGGGTGGACCGGGTCGTCGCGGCCCGACGCTCGAAGGTCTGACGCTTGTGGCGGAGGCCGCCCGCGAGCATGCTCAGCCCGAGGACGAGGAGGATATTCCCGATGATGGAGCCGGTCAGGCTCGCCTGGACCAACTGGACGAGGCCGGCCCGGAGGGCCGCGATGCCGATGATGATCTCCACCGCGTTCCCGAAGGAGACGTTGAAGAGGCCGCCCAGGGCCGGCCCCATGTGCTTCGCGAGCTCCTCCGTGGCGACGCCCATGAGGTAGGCCAAGGGGAGGACGGCCAGGCTACTCACGATGAGGAGGAGCAGGGGGTCCGCACCGAGGAAGAATAGCGTCACCGGAATGGCCGTTGTGGCAAAGAAGGCGGGAACGGCCCATCGGGCCCGAGCGGGGTCCATCCGGACCCCGAAGGAGGCTGCGTATAGATAACTCGGCCCTCCAAGTTACGACGGGGAGCTGTTCGCTTGCTCTGAGCACGTGCTCGGAGAATCAGCATTGCAGTCGCCTACACCTCAGAATTCACTTTCGCCCATCCCCCGGTCCCCACGTTAAGAGAGCATGCTCGTCGTTGAACCATGTCGACTGCGCTAAGAGAACGTGTCCTCATCTCGTACGATGTGGCGAAGCGGGAGAACTCGACCCGAGCCAAGGTTTATCGAATGGTCTTCGGGTATAAGGTGAAGAACGGCAGGAAAGGACCCTATCGGTACGAGGGCTATCTGGATCGGCCTGGGAGCCGTCACATCGGTCAGTCCGTGGTTCTCCTTAGACCTGAAATCGCCGCGGAGTTTACGGACCGACTTCGTCAGCTCGGAGTCAAGTTCCGCTCGGACACTGTATACATCCCATAGAATCCGGCTCGCGACATCGCCTCATCCAATGAGCACGTGCTCAAAGGCCCCCGAGTGCGGACTACTTGGGGGAAGCCCTCGGCGTCTTATATCGGGGGTTCGCTCCAGACCCCGTGGAGAGGGTTCTCTGGTTCCTCATCGCGGGCAGCCGCGGCGGACACAATCGCGCCCGCATCCTCAGGGCCCTCTCGGATCGGCCCTCGAATCCCCATCAGCTCTCCGAGAACCTGGAGCTGAACTACAAGACCGTGACCCACCACCTGCGCCTGCTCGAGCGTCATGAGCTCGTCGTGAACGCGGCCGAGGGGTCCTACGGGTCGCCCTACTTCCTCTCCAAGCTCATGGAGCACTACCTGCCCCTCCTGGAGGAGATCATGGAGGAGGACAAAGCTTGAACCGAGAACTGTGTGCAATTTTGGCAAAGGGTAATAACGCCTCCGAGGGAAGGAGGATACGTCGATGAGCACCCTCATGTACGTCAGCGT
>JBHHWA010000094.1:0-4527 GCA_046756285.1 Thermoplasmata archaeon | reverse complement strand
GGAAAGGCCTCGGACTCCAGTGCGGCGATCTGATCCAACTCGAGACTGCCTATGATGTAGCTAGATGCGATCGTGCTTGAGAGTCCCACGGTGGGGATGGCCTCAATCACGGACCCTTCCCGGAGGTCGACATCTTTGAACTTCCTCACTTCGATTCCCACAACCATTCGGCGCCCCCGGAGGCGTCATGGTCGCCCGGAGGTTAACACTTCCCGAGGGGCAGTGACGAGCGGGCCCCTCAGCTCCCTGCAGGCATGAATCCTGTAGAGAGGACGATCGACGGGCTACCAGGCGGTCCATCCGCCGTCTACGAAAATTGTCTGGCCCGTTACGTAATCTGAAGCAGGGGAGGACAGGAAAATCAGTGCCCCCTTCAAGTCATCGGGATCGCCTACGCGGTTCAGGGGCGTCTGCTTGGTGATGTATTCCAGGTAGCGGGGCTCCCGAAAGATCGCTTCCGTCATCTCGGAAGGAAAGAATCCCGGAGCGATGGCGTTCACGTTGATCCGGAAGGGAGCCCACTCCACGGCCAAATCCCGCGTCAGGTTGATGACCGCACCCTTCGTCGCGTAGTAGGGAGAGGCCGGGAATACGTCGCCCACGGCGCCGTAGATGGACGCGAGGTTCACAATCTTGCCTCCGCCTTGCTTCATCATCTCCTTCGCCGCGGTTCGCGCGCTCAGAAACGAGCCTGTGAGATTGACATCGACGACCTGTTGCCACTCCTCCAGCCCCATCTCCACGGCCGGACTCAGCGCGGCGGTCCCTGCGTTGTTGACGAGGATGTCGATCCGTCCGAACGTGTCGACGACATCGGACACCATCGCTTGGACCTGATCCTCCTGCGTGACATCGCATCGAAAGGCGCGGGCCTTCCCGCCCAAAGTCTCGAGGTGGGTTGCAACCTCGTCCAACTTCTCCTTCCGCCGGGCCGCGACCTCGACGTGGGCACCCCCCTCCGCCAGGGCCTCCGCAAAGGTCACGCCGAGGCCGCTGGAGCCTCCGGTGACGAGGGCGACCTTGTCTCGCACGCTCAAGAGTTTGTTTACGTCCATGCTCCCTACCTCACTGCCAGCACCGGACACGGCGCCGCGGCGACGACTCCCGCCGCCACGCTTCCTAGCATCATCTTCGGAATGCCCGACGTCCCTTGCGTCCCCAGGACAATCAGGTCGACGCCTTCCTCCTGGGCGAACTCCACGACCGCCCGGACGACGGAGGTGTCCGTCTCGCGGGAGTAGATCGCGAAGCGAACGCCCTTCCTGTCGGCCTCTTTGAACATCCCCTCCATGACCTCGTTCATGCGAGGCTCGGCCTCTTCGCGGATGCGCTCCGCGGCTTCGATGGGGGCGTGAGGGGGCAAGAGGATGACATGAAGCGCGACCACGTCGGCGCCCACGAGCCCACCGAGCTGAATGGCGTAGGAGCCCGCTCGCAAGGAGGTTGCCGAGCCATCGACGCAGGCCAGCAGCTTGGTTGGCAGCCCCGTCGACGGATCGTCTTCGCTAGCTCCAGATGGTGACGCCATGCTCCTCCCGGCCCTTCCTATCTCCCTTCCTGTAAAAGACCTCTGTCTATATTCCACCCCGTAGCTTACGGACGGATGGGGTCTTCATGATAGAAGGTTGAGGTGGAGCTGAATGTCAAGTACAATCTTGGTAACTGGCGCGACCGGAACCGTAGGTAGCGAAGTCGTCAGTCAGCTCTCCGCTAAAGGGGCGAATGTTCGTGCTTGTGTTCACACGCTGAGCAAAGCCGACAAGATAAGAGGTGCTGGCGTCGAACTCGTGGAGTTTGAGTACGACAAGTCGCAAACGGTTGAGGCAGCTTTCAAGGACGTTGACACACTCTTCTTGCTTACGCCGTTTGTCGAAAACTGGGTGGAGATAACCGCACAGTTGGTCGCGGAGGCAAAGAAGGCAGGAGTAAGGTATATCGTTAAACTGTCTAACATGAAGCTGGGCGCCGATGCGGAAGCAGTACTCCTCCCGCTCATATGGCACCGTCAAGCGGAAAGGATCGTTGAAGAATCGGGGATTCCTTTCACCCACGTGAGACCCAGTGTATTCATGCAGAATTTCATCAATCTCTTTGGACCAGCAATCGAGGCACAGAACGCCATCTACTCATCCGCTGGAGAGGCCAAGGTTGGCGTTGTAGATGCCCGAGACATCGCCGCCGTTGCGGTGGAAGCCTTGACAGGTGATGGTCATGAGGGGAAGACCACCACGACGACCGGTCCGGAAGCGCTCTCTTACGACCAGGTGGCGGAGATACTTTCCCAGGTGCTGGGGAGGAAAATAAGCCATGTACATATGTCCGAGGACGACGAACGAAAAGGAATGGAAGAGAGGGGCGCCCCGGATTGGTTAATCCGTACTTACGTCGAGGGCGGTAGAATTCTTAGAGAAGGTCAGCTGTCAGCAGTCCTGCCTACGGTGGAGAAAGTCACAGGAAAGAAACCCAGGTCCTTCGATCAATTCGCCCGGGATTACGCAGAAGCTTTCCAATAGGTGTTATTCTTTCTCATCCTCAGCCACCGAGCTAAGGGCGGACTCCTCATTCATAGCGCTTGGGGCCCTCCCCTGCTTCTCGAGGTAGGCTGTCCGTCATAAATGTCTCAACGCCCCACCGGTCCCAGGATACTCTTATAGGCGATGCGCCACGTGGCAGGGAGGGCAGATGAACACGGAAGACGCTGAGGCTAGAGTGGCCTCCCGAACCGAATTAATCGATGCGATCCCCTTAGGCGTCTTCGCGGGCGTCGCTTGGGGCCTTAGTTTGGTATTTTCCGTGCTCTCTCCCATCCTTCGGAACGCCTACATTGCACACGTTGGCATCGAAATTCTCGGGTTTGGGACCTCGACTGGGGCCTTTTGGACCAGCACGATCATCGCTGCCATCGGGACGACCGCCTTCGCCCTACACTTGATATGGCGGACGTCGAGAGGTTTCCCCTGGCAGGCTCGCGCGTCGGGCTTCGCGGTAGGTACCGTCGTGGGGGCTACCTTGGTGGTCCTCGTGTCGAGCCTCCCCATCGTTACGGGCTTCTAGCCTCTTCATCTCAGGTCTTGCGTTTCTCCCGCTCCCCCGTGACAGGAAGGACGGTCAGGGACGAGGAGGAAGAGAACGTCTGCCGAGAGGGGAAGGCGCGCCTCGGGTCCAGGTTGCCGTCGCATCAACCGCCGAGATGGGGAACCGCCATGAGTCGGCCCCCTTGACCTATGGGGATTTACAGCTTCTGCTTGCTCCCAATTCCTCAGCCAGCATCGGGCGGGAGGCCTTCCCCAATTCACGCTCCCTTCAGAGGGACCGATCCAAAGAGCCCCGGCGTCCGAATGTCGCCCGAAAGCGCTATCAACGACCCTCCTCTTATCGCGAGGGGACCACCGAGGAGCAGAGGTACCATCGAGAGACTTGTCCTCGTATCGAACCGACTGTCCGTGACGGTTGAGCGGGGGAAGGGACGCCTGAACCTCCGCCCCAGTGTGGGCGGCCTCGCCACGGGGATGGCCTCGTTCCACCAAGGTCGCGAGAGCGTCTGGATCGGTTGGCCCGGCGTCACCACGGAGGATCTGCGAGAGGGTGAGCGGGAGGCCCTCACGGAACGCCTTGGCGCCGAGTTTCGCTCCCATCCCGTGTTCCTCTCCCGAGCGGACGTCGCGTCCTACTACGAAGGATTTTCCAACCGGACCGTCTGGCCTCTCTTCCACTATTTCCCCCAGTACGCCGTCTACGATGAGGCGCTGTGGGAGGCCTATCAGCGGGTCAACCAGCTCTTTCGGGACCTCGTTCTCGATGTCGTCTCCGAGGACGACGTGGTCTGGATCCACGACTACCACCTCATGCTGCTGCCGAGGCTCATCAGACGGGAGCGTCCGGACGTCCGGATGGGCTTCTTTCTACACATTCCCTTCCCGTCTTTCGAGGTCTTCCGACTCCTCCCATGGCGACGGGAGATTCTCAAGGGTCTCCTCGGGGCGGACCTTGTGGGGTTCCATACCTACGACTACGTCCGCCAGTTCCGCGACAGCGTTCGTCGCCTCGTGGGCGCCGAGCAGGCTCCGGATACCGTGTCCTTCGAGAACCGCCTGATCCGCGTGGATGCCTTCCCCATGGGAATCGACTATCCCCGATTCGCCGAGGCAGTAAAGAGTTCGGAAGTCCAGCGGGAGGTGGAACGGATTGGGGAGCACGTCGGCCAGCGCCGGGCGATCTTTTCCATGGACCGAATGGACTACACGAAGGGCATCCTGGAACGCCTGGACGCCTTCGACCTCTTCCTCGAAGAAAACCCCGAATACTGGCGGAAGGTGACGCTCATCCTGGTCTCGGCCCCGTCGAGGACTCGCGTGGAGGCTTACGCCTCCCTCAAGAAGGAGATCGATGAACGGGTGGGCAAGATCAACGGAAAGCACGGTACCTTCGGGTGGGTGCCCGTCTGGTACCGCTCCAGGATGTTGGACTTCTCGACCCTGGTCGCCCTCTACCACTACGCGGACGTGGCCCTCGTGACTCCCCTGCGGG
>JBHHWA010000093.1:0-4628 GCA_046756285.1 Thermoplasmata archaeon | reverse complement strand
CATCTCCTCGAGGGGCTCCGTGAAGAAGCGGGAGTCGCAGCGGTACAGGAACGTGGTCACGGGCTCGGGCGGTTCCACGACGTGGGACACCATCTGCGTCTGATCGGCCCCCACTTGCTTGTGCCCCACGAAGAAGGCCAACCCCGTCTCGGGCACCCGTCGGAAGGCCCGGAGTCGGGAGAGAATGGACTCGATGGCCGACATCACGTTCTTCCGGGTCGTCTTGCTCTTGATGTTGCTGGACTGGCTGAGCTCCTGACGGAGGTAGCCCGTGACGTCGGAGACCTGGCGCTTGGGGGGCACGTAGAGCGAGACGAGCTCCGTTCCCCTGCCTTCGGCTGCCTCAATCTCCTCCAGCTTACGCTTGAAGAGGTACCGTTCCTTGCCCTTCTCTTGGACCGCCATACGCTTTTATCGTGTTAACCCTGTGCCCGTTAAAGAGGATTGGCATGCCCCCAGAGCGAGTGGTAATCTCCCTGGGAGGGTCCATTTTGGTCCCGGGAGAGGGGGATGCGGAGTACCTGCAGACCCTTGCCGCCCTGCTGAATCGGTTGGCCGGGGAGCGACAGCTCTTCCTCGTGACCGGAGGCGGTCGGCCGGCCCGGACCTACATCGAGACGGGGCGCACGTTGGGCCTGGACGAGCGAGCCTTGGATGGCATGGGCATCGCGGTGACCCGTCTGAACGCCCGCCTCCTCATCCAGGCCCTCGGTCCGAAGGCGTCTCCGGAGGTCGCGGAGGGCCACGAGGAGGCGGAGGAGGCGGCCGAGGCGTATCCCATGGTGGTCATGGGGGGCGTGCGGGTGTCCCTCACCACCGACGGCGTCGCCGCGGAGCTGGCGGAACGCGTCCACGCCCACCGGCTCGTGAATGCGACCAGCGTCGATGGGGTGTACACCACCGACCCGCTGCGGGACCCGGGCGCAACGCGGATCGACCGCATGAGTTACGAGGAGTTGGCGGAGATCGCGGGGGAACCGACGGGGTTGGCGGGACCCTCTATGGTCTTCGATCCCTACGCGACCCGCGTGGTGAAGCGGGCCGCCATCCCCTTGTTCGTGGTCCACGGGCGGGACCTCGCCTCCCTCGAAGGGGCCATCGTCGGCGGGGAATTCGTCGGTACCTCCATCGGGGTCTGAGGGATGCGCGCCTTCGTTGCCGTGGACATCGAGGCCGCCCGGCCCACGGTGAGGCTGCTGAGTGCGGTGCGGGAGACACGGGCTCGAGTCCGGGTGGTCGATCCGGAGAACCTGCACATCACCCTCAAGTTCCTGGGAGAGACCGACGACGGTCTCGTCCCCTTCATTCGTGAAGCCCTCGTGGCGGCGATCGAGGGGGAGGATCCATTCACACTCACCCTCCACGGGAGCGGGGCCTTCCCGAATCCCCGCAACCCCCGCGTCCTCTGGATCGGCGTGCAGGGCGGGGAGCCTCTGGTCCGGATCGCCAAGCGCCTCGAGCGGGACCTGCAGGAATTGGGATTCGAGCGGGCGCGTCGTCGGTTCACGCCGCACCTGACGGTGGGACGGGTGAAGAGCCGGAAGGAAGTGGAGGGGCTCACCGAGCTGCTCGCAACCCATCGCGACGAGGCTTTCGGCACGCAACGGGTGGAGGAGCTTCGGCTCAAACGGAGCGAGCTTCGGCCCACGGGGGCCGTCTACCACGACGTCGTCCGGGTTCCCCTCGGCTGATTAATGCTTCCCCTCGTCACGCAGCAACCCATCCCACTCGACCTCGTGGCGGATCTTGTTCTGTTGCAGAAACTGACTTAGCGCCTGGGTCACCCGAGGGACCTCGACGCTGCGCGAACTCGCGTAGAGGTAGAACTCCTTTCGCTCACTCAAGGGGAAGATGAGTCGCATCGTCCCATCCCGATTGAATCCTTCCGGCTTGCGGTCGTTCCGGAGGTCTCGAAGGTTCTCCTCCAAGATGATCTCGAAGAATTCTGGGTCGTCTCGCGTCTGCTCGGACTCCTCGAGGAAGAGGGAGAAGAGGTCTCGGAAGAGGGGTTCCAGGTCCCCGAAGCGTACCTTCGGGTGGAGGACGATGTGGCCACTCCGGGCCCGCATGCTGTTCCCATCGAGGTCGCGGTAATAAAGGGATGAGGCCTGGCACGGCCGCAAAGGACTTTAAGCGGCCCGGTCCCATGCTCGCCCCGTGCGGACCGTGCTCGTGGTCGCGGGGAGCGATTCGGGCGGGGGCGCCGGCATCCAGGCCGACCTCAAAGCCCTCGCCGCCCTCGGGGTCCACGGGGCCACCGCAATCACCGCCATCACCGCCCAGAACACCCAAGGGGTGTTGGCCACCGACCCGTTGTCCGTCCGAACCGTTCGGGCGCAGATTCAATCCATCCGAGAGGACATGGAGGTCCATGCCGCGAAGACCGGCATGCTGTACTCCGAGGAGATCGTCGAAGCGGTGGCGCAGGAGCTTGCCTCGCTGGATCGGCCGCTGGTGGTGGACCCGGTCATGGCGGCCACGGCGGGCTCGTCCCTCCACGCCTCCGGATTCACCGAGGCTCTGCAGAAGCACCTCCTGCCCGTGACGACCCTCCTCACGCCCAACCTTCACGAGGCGGAGGCCTTGACCGGCAAGGAGGTCCAGAGCGTGGCGGGAATGAAGGAGACCGCCCGCGCTCTCCACGCGCAAGGGCCCAAGGCGGTCTTGGTGAAGGGAGGCCACGCAAAGGGCGAGCTCGTGGACATCCTCTACGACGGAAAGCGTTTCCACACGTTCCCCGGCCACCGTTACCCGATGGAGCTTCACGGCAGCGGCTGTGCCTACGCTTCCACCATCGCCGGTCACTTGGCGTCCGGCCGCGGGCTGCCAGAGAGCGTCCGAGACGCCCGTAGAAAGGTGGCGGCGGGCTTCGCCACCTCCTACGCAGTGGGCAAGGGGCTGCGGGTAATCAACGCCGGCTACGCCGAGGACCGGTGGACGGTCTATGCGGCCGTCCGGGACTCGACAGAAGAGCTCCTCCGCTTCCTTCCCCCCGCCCTCGTCCCCGACGTCGGCATCAATCTAGGGTACGCCTTGCCCGCGGCGGAAACCCTGGACGACATTTGTGCCATCAGCGGGCGAATTGTACGCGTGGGGAAGCGGGCGGCGGCGGTGGGTCCTCCCGCGTTCGGAGCTTCTCGCCACGTCGCCCGAATTATCCTTGCGGCCATGGGAGTGGATCCCACGCGCCGGTCCGCGATGAACCTCCGATATTCGGAGAAGCTCGTGGAACGTTGCCGAGAGGCGGGGCTGGTGATCGGCACCTTCGATCGCAGGGACGAACCCCCGAGGCTGAAGACCATGGAATGGGGAACCCAAGAAGCCATCCGCCGCGCGAAGGCGTTTCCCGACGCCATCTATGACCTGGGCGGCCCGGGGAAGGTCCCCATGGTCCGCCTCCTCGGACACCACCCGGCCGAAGTCGTACAGAGCGCCCGAAAGGTGGCCCGCCCGTGAAAATCGCCGTCTTCACCGACACGTATCTCCCGGCGGTGGATGGGGTGGTGAACTCCATCCGGAACACGAAGAGAACCCTGGAGGAACGGGGACACCAGGTCATAATCTTCGCCCCGGGAGACGGGAGCAGAGGGAGGTCGCCCGACTCGGACACGTTCTACACCCGGGCGCGGGAACTCCGAACGTATCCTGGCTACCGTGTCCCCCTCATCCCCACGAAGCGGGAGCTGAACATCCTTGCCGAATACGGACCCGACCTGGTCCACACGCACGGCTTCGCCTTCATGGGCCTAAAGGGGATGTGGGCGTCTCGAGAACTCATCCGGCCGATGATCCTGACCTTCCACACCATGATCATCGACGCCATTCCCCATTACACGCCGTTTACGCGGCGCTCGCGTCTTCTGACTGGCCTCATCTCTCGCTATCTCCGGGGTTTCCTGCATCGGTCGGGAGCGGTTGTCGCTCCAACCCGGGCCATCATGAACGAACTGCACGAGCTCGCCCCCCGGATGCGCCATACGGCGGTCATCCCGGACGGCGTGGACCTGGAGCGGTTCCGGGCCGGCCTCGACGGACAGGCCGTCCGAGAGGAACACGGCGTCGGGGAGGCGGAGCTCCTCCTCCACGTCGGACGGGTGGCTCCCGAGAAGGACATCGCCTTCCTCTTGCGGGCTTTCCCAGGGCTGCTGCGACGAAGACCGGGGTGCAAACTGCTCTTCGTCGGGACCGGGCCGGAGCTGGCTCCGTCCCGCCGGTTCGTCCAGCGTCACGGTCTCGAGGAGGACATCCTCTTCGCCGGCTTCGTGCCGGACGAGGACCTTCCTTCCTATTACGCCGCCGCCGACGTCCTGACCATCGCCTCCCAATTCGAGACCCAGGGCATGGTGGTGCTCGAGGCCATGGCCTGTGGCAAGCCCGTGGTGGCCGTGGACTACCGCGCCTTCCCGGAGTACATCGAGGATGGTCGGAACGGGTTCCTCTTCCCCGTGGGTGATGTACCCGGGTTTCACCTAAGCGTCCTCGCGGCCTTAGACTGTGAGGATGAAGTGCGGGAACGCGCCCGCGAGACGGCTCGTCGTTTCTCGTGGGAGCATTGCACGAACAAGCTGGTCGCACTCTACGAAGAGATGGCCGCCTAGCTTACGAGCGGTCGATATTGACGAGCTCGA
>JBHHWA010000092.1:0-4715 GCA_046756285.1 Thermoplasmata archaeon | reverse complement strand
GGGTGGGCCTCGTCGGGATGGAGACGAAGGAGGAGGACTACGTCGTGGACCTCTTTGTGACGAAGACCCACAACTACATCCTCTTCTTCACGAACCGGGGATGGGTCTATTGGCTTCGCGCGTGGCAGGTCCCCCGAGGGAGCCGTCACTCCCGGGGCCGGCCCATCGTGAACCTCCTCCCCCGGCTGGAGGAGGGCGAACGCATCGCGGCGCGCGTGGAGGTGGAGAATTTCGAGGCCTCGAAATACCTCCTCTTCGCCACTCGAGAGGGGCAGATCAAGAAGACGAGCCTGGCGGCGTTCGGGAACCCCCGTGTGACGGGCATCTGGGCCATCAAGCTACGCGAGGCCGACGAGCTCGTCGAGGTCAAGCGGTGCCAGCCTTCGGACGAGATCATCCTCGCCACGAAGCTGGGAAAGGCGGTCCGCTTCAACGAGGCGGAGGTACGCCCCACCGCGCGGAACACGCAGGGCGTTCGAGGTGTCCGACTGCGGGAGGGGGACAAGGTGGTGAGCATGGCCCTGGTCTCCGCGGACTCCACCCTCCTCACGGTCACTGAGGGGGGATACGGGAAGAGTACCACCGTGCGCAATTACCGGAAGACCCGCAGGGGGGCCATGGGCGTCATTAACATCAAGCGCATCGAACAGATCGGGCCGGTGGTTGCGGTCCGAGAGGTTTCCCAGGACGACGAGGTCCTGGTCACCACGGAAGCGGGCATGATCATCCGGTTCCCCGTCCAGGACGTCCGGGTCATGGGACGACCCACCATGGGGGTCCGCGTGATGCGGCTTCGTGAAGGAGACCGAGTCCAGGCCCTCGCGAAGTTGGCCCTATCCGAGGCCTAGGCCCGAATCACCCGGTGCTCCTCTCTAGCTTGAGAGCCTGAAGTGAAAGGTTGTAGGCGCAGAGGTCCTGCAGGCTGCATTCCGGGCAGGCGGGATTTGTCGGTCGACACGTCGTCTGGCCATGGCGAACGAAGAGTTCGTTGACTTCGAGCCAGAGGGACTGAGGCAGGAGCGCCTCCAACGCTTCCTCCGTCCCCCGCTCGTCCCTCGTATGGATGATGCCGATGCGATTGGGGACTCGGTGGCAGTGAACATCGACGGGAATGGCAGGTCGCCCGTACCCATACACGAGGACGCAGTTCGCCGTCTTTCGCCCCACCAGGGGGAGGCGTAGAAGCTCCCCCCGGTCCACCGGGACCTTCCCGCCGAACTCCTCCACGACCCGGCGGGCGATTTCTCGGATTGCTTTGGCTTTCGTGAGATAGAAGTTCGCGGGCCGGATGGTGGCTTCAATCTCCTCCAAGGGCGCGGCGGCGAGGGCGTCTGGAGTAGGAAAACGGGCGAACAGGGCGTCGGAGACCGCGTCCGTTGTGGGGTCCGCGGTTCGCTGGGAGAGGACCGTGGAAACGAGCACGACAAAGGGATCCTCGGTCCTGCGCGTGATTCGACCCAGGGCCGTTTCGAGGTCTGCGGTCTCAAATGCCCCAGGCAAATAGGCCTCTTTGAGTCTCCGCACGACTTCCAGAGCCCGCTCCCGCTTCCAGCCTTCTAGGAACGTGAGGGCCTCGCCAGCGGTGTAAAGGGATCCCGTGATGAGGACGACTTCGGTTGGCCCCGCCTTCTCCAAGCTGTATTCGATAGCCTTGGCGACGGGGGTCATCACGATGGCATCCGACGGGCCCAAATCCTCAGCGACCCCGGCTGCCGGGTACGCGCGCTTGGCATCCGGTTGAGTCACGATGAATCGTCTCACGACGGGGGCGAGCTCTGCCGCGATGCCCCGGGGGTTCTTGTCTTCGAGGACGCCCAGGACGACGAGAGCCTTTCGTCCGGGGAAGACCTCCTCCAAAGTCTCGCGGAGCCGCCGAGCTCCGTCAAGGGTGTGGGTCGAATCGACGACGACCGTGGGCGCATGGCTAACGACCTCAAAACGGGCGGGCCAATGGGTCGTGGCAAATCCTTCCCGCAAAGCCCGGCGACCGATGTTCCACCCCTGCTCCTCCAAACTCCGGACCGCTCCGTAGGCAAGGGCCGCGTTTTCCGGCTGGTACGTCCCGAGGAGAGGGACGCGATAGGTCCGGCGTTCCCCGTCGGTAAGGGTAAACGTCTGGCCTTCGAGCCCACCCGAAACGCGGTCCAGGCGCACGTCCCGGCCCACCACGTGGAGGGGCGTCCCGACCGCGGCTGCGCGGGTGGCGACGACAGCCAGGGCTTCCTGATCCACCGTCCAAACCGGGACCCCCTCCTTTACGATGCCCGCCTTCTCCCGGGCGATGCGCCGGACGGTCTTGCCGAGGTATTGCGTATGTTCCCGCTCGATGTGAGTGATGATCGAGACGAGGGGGCGGAGGACGTTGGTGGCGTCCAGTCGTCCCCCCATGCCCACTTCCACGACGGCGATGTCCACCCCCTGCTCCTGGAAGTAGCGAAAGGCCAAGGCGGTGGTGAATTCGAAAAAAGTGGGCTGGAAGGCCGCGCCCTGGGCCCGCAGCGCTTCGGCAAACGGCCGAATTGCCTCCGTCAGCCGGAGCACGTCCGCATCAGAGATAGGCTCCCCGTCCACGCGAATCCGCTCGTTGAAGCGGACGAGGTGGGGGGACGTGTAGAGTCCCACCCTGTACCCTCCCTTCCGTAGGATGGCGTCGAGGAAGGCACAGACGGACCCCTTCCCCTTGCTGCCTGCGACGTGGACACTCGGGAAGGCCTCGTGCGGATTCCCCAGGCGTTCCAGGAGGCTGAGGATGTTGTCGAGGCCGAGGCGGACGCCGAGGCGCTCCAGGCCGTACAGGTACTCCAGGCTCTCCTCGTAGCCCATACCATCTTGGAAAGGCGAACGCCGTTCCATAAACCTTCGCGACTCGCTGGATAGCCTGCTGAGACCGACGCGAATACCTATAAAAGACCGGAGGAGGATGAATGGGGGTGCACCCCAGTGAGGCCATCAAGGCGACGAAGGGCGAGGAGTTGTTGGGGAAGACGGTGGTCCTTGCGGTCTGCGGAAGCATCGCCGCGGTAGAGACCGTCAAGCTCGCCCGAGCGCTGATTCGACACGGGGCCGAGGTTCATGGGGTGATGAGCCAGTCGGCCCAAGGCATCCTCCACCCCAATGCCGTCTGGTTTGGGACGGGACGGCGACCCATCCTGGAACTCGATGGTTCAGTAGCCTACCTAGACCTGTGTGGAAAGCGGGGAAAGGCGGACCTCCTTCTGGTCGCCCCCGCCACGGCGAACACGATCTCCAAGACGGCGACCGGGGTGGACGACACGACGGTCACCACGTTCGCAACGACGGCCCTCGGTTCCGGCCTTCCGATTCTCGTGGCGCCCGCCATGGACGCCGTCATGTATGACCAGCCTCTCCTGCGGGAGAACCTCCAGAAGCTCGAGGACCTCGGGGTGGAGTTCGTCGAGCCCCTCCGGGCCGAGGAGAAGGCGAAGCTGGCGGACGTGGACACCATCGTCGCGCGGACGATACGTCGTCTGGGCCCGCGGGACCTGGTGGGCCGGCGCGTTCTCATCGTTGCGGGTTCCACGGCGGAACCCGTGGATGACATCCGCGTCCTCACGAATCGGAGCACCGGAGAGATGGGGGTCGAGCTGGCGCGGGGAGCCTTCCTTCGTGGCGCCGATGCGGAGCTATGGCTGGGTCGGGCCACGGCGCCGGTCCCCCCGTACCTGAAAGCTTGGCGTTTTGAGGCCACGGAGGAGCTCCTGGAGCGGGTCCCGCAGATTGATCACGACCTCGTCGCCGTCCCCGCTGCCATCGCGGACTACATCCCAGAGCGGTCCGAGGGGAAGGTTCCCTCAGGATCGCCAGACTGGACCGTCGAGATGCGACCGAATGACCGGGTCCTGAAGCACATTCGCGACGCCTTTCGGGGGACCCTCATTGGCTTCAAGCTCGAGTCCGGAATCGGACGGAAGGAGCTCGTGAGCCGGGCGAAGAAGCGGTTGGAGGAGTTGAAGCTGGACTACATCGTGGCCAACGAGTGGCAGGACGTGAAGCCCGGCTACACCGAGGTGGTTCTCCTCAGCGATGCGGGGGGTCGCCAGGAATTGATGGGTTCCAAACGGGACGTCGCGGCCGACCTCTGGGGAGCCGTTCTGGATGGGCTCAAAGGGTAGGGCCTTCTGTCCCGGGCATCTCACGGCGTTCTTCCAGATGTGCCCCCACGAGGACCCGATGCGGGCCGGTTCGCGGGGGGCGGGTCTCTGCCTCACCCGAGGGGTCCGAACGCGAGTCCGGACCAGCGATGCCGCGAAGACAAAGGTCACGGTTCGCCTCAACGGCCGCGCGGAACCGGCGGAGACGACGGAGCGGGCCGTGGGACTGTTCTTGGAGGAGCCCCTCGAGGTCCGCGTGGCCTCGGAGGTCCAGCTCCCCGTGGGCCAGGGATTCGGGATGAGCGGGGCGGGAGCCCTTAGCACCCTCCTCGCCCTGAACGAGGCACTGGGGGAGCCCCGGGGCCGCGACGAGGTCATCGGCTTCGCCCACCGCGCCGAGGTCGAGGCGCAGACGGGTCTCGGGGACGTCTACCCCCAGGCGTTAGGCGGCCTCGACATTCGCGAGAAGCCCGGCGCCCCTCCCCACGGCCTCGTCCACCGCATTCCCTTGGAGGCGGAGGTCGTCTTGGGGGTGCTCGGCACCCCGACGTACACGAAGGCGGTCTTGGACAACCCCATGGTGCGCAGTAGCGTGGATGGAGT
>JBHHWA010000091.1:0-4761 GCA_046756285.1 Thermoplasmata archaeon | reverse complement strand
CACCAGATGAACGAGGACGTGGGCCTGCTCCGGTCCCTCCCCAACATGAAGGTCCTCGTGCCCTGTGACGGGTTGGAGGTGGCGAAGGCCGTCCACCTGGCCCCCGAGGTCCCGGGTCCCCTCTACTGCCGCTTTAGCCGGGCCAAGTTCCCGGTGCTCACTACGCCCGAGGACCCGTTCGAGCTGGGCAGGGCAGCGGTCATGCGGGAGGGGGACGACGTGGCCCTGGTCGCCAACGGCATCATGGTTTCCCGGGCCCTGGAGGCCGCGGAAGCGTTGGCGACGCAGGGGGTGGACGCACGGGTCGTGAACAACAGCAGCGTGAAACCGTTGGACCGGGAAACACTCCTGGAGGCGGCTCGGGGCACGGGCGCGGTGGTCACGGCGGAGGAGCACACGGTCCTCGGTGGGATGGGCAGCGCGGTTTCGGAGCTTCTGGCCCAGGAGTATCCCGTCCCCATGCAGATTGTCGGGGTGCCGGACATCTTCGGGGAGAGCGGAGACGGCTTCGCGGTCCTGGACAAGTACGGACTGACCTCGGAAAGCATCATTAAGTCTGCCATGCATGTTCTGGCGACCAAGGAGATGGTCGGGTGAAGCTCTTCCTGGACACCGCGCACATCCCCCACATCAAGGAGGCGGCGGACTGGGGGGTCTTGGACGGCGTGACGACCAACCCGAGCCTCATCCAGAAGGAGGGACGCCCCTTTGATGACATCGTGGCGGAGATTTGCGCCCTGGTGGACGGGCCCGTCAACCTCGAGGTGGTGAGCGAGGACCACCGGGGCATGGTCACCGAGGGGCGGAAGTTGGCGGCCATCCACAAGAATGTCGTCGTGAAGGTCCCCATGACCCCCGATGGGCTGAAGGCGGTCCGGACCTTGAAGAAGGACGACATCCGGACCAACGTGACGCTCGTCTTCGGGCCCAACCAGGCCCTCCTGGCGGCCAAGGCGGGGGCCTACATCGTGAGCCCCTTCATCGGGCGGCTGGACGATGCGGGGCACACGGGGATGGACCTCATTCGTCAGATCGTCACGATCTACCGGAACTACGGGTTCGAGACGAACCTCCTCGTGGCGAGCGTCCGCCACCCGGTGCACGTCGTGGAGTCGGCCCTGGCGGGGGCCCAGATCTGCACCCTCCCCTACGCCGTCCTCGCGAAGATGTTCAAGCATACCCTGACGGACGTGGGACTCCGCGCCTTCATCGATGATTGGAAAAAGGTCCCCGAGGAGATGCGCCCCTTCTAGGCGTGAGAGGGCCTTTAAATAGATACCCGGGATAAATAGGCGATGGCCCTTCTCCGGAGGGAACGGAGCAGCCTTCTCGCCTTCGTCCTCCTGCTTCTGGCCGCCTTCGTCGTGGCGAATCTGGTGTTCAACCTGGAGAACTTGGCCATCGGGCCGGAGACGTTCCCCGTGTTCGAGGGCGGGGCCGGCGGGGAGAACCCAGGGGACCCGGGGTTTAGCCTGGGCAACTTCAACCTGTTCCTGCAATACCTCCCCATCGTCCTCATCATCCTCTTCGTCGTCGGGTTCCTCTACCTGCGACGCAGAGGACGTGGGAAGGCCGTCCTCGTGGAGCTCGTCGGTTTCTCCCTCGCCATCGGATTCATCTTCTTTTTCTTCCTGTTGGGGGACCTGTTCGGCAACACGTCCGCCGGCGAGCTGGACCCGGACTCCGCCGTCCTCGCGGAGAATCCCCCGACTCCCCTGCTGGGGATCCCCGTGGCCCCCTCCGGTCTCGCCATCGTAGGCATCGCCGTCCTCGTGGTCTTTCTCTCCATCCTCCTCTCGCGCAAGTTCGCGCGCGAACGGCTTCCCGATGCGGGGGCGGACAAGGAGACGAGGGCGTTGGACCGGATCCGCGACACGATCTACCGGTTGGAGCTGGGGGAGGACGTCCGCGCCACGGTGCTGCGGTGTTACAGCGACATGGCCACCCTCTTTCGTCGGACGGGGCTCGTGGTGGGAGGGCCCGTAACCGCCCGGGAGTTGGAGGCACAGGCCCTCGAGGAGCTCGGCCTCTCGACCCGCTCGTCCGTCGAGCTTCGTCAGCTCTTCGAAGAAGCGAGGTACTCCATGCACGAGCTGCCCGCCTCGTACAAGGAGGGCGCCCTGCGCTGCCTCACCGCCGTGAAGGGGGAGCTTGAGGCGCGCGCCTCTCTCTAGACTGGGGTCTTGCCATGCGCCAGGTCCGTTCGGGGAGCGGAAACCCGTTGCGGAGCCCTCGCCCGGTACGCCGGCCCGGAGGTCGGCTCGTAAGCCTGGAACTCGGCATCATCGTAGCCGCGCTCGCCGTCATGCTGGGCCTGGCTGTCTTCTACTCGATTTACAGCGGTCTCTTACGATGGGCGCTCCTGATCCTCCTTCTGATCGTCGGCGGCTGGATCGCCGGAAAGTGGCTGCGCACACGGACCGCGGATGCCACGCCCCTCGCCTTGGACGAGCCGGGGCCGGGGATGCAGAGGAGCAGCCTCCGCAATCTCTCCCGTGCCCTCCGGCGCGGGAATCGGGGCCTGCGGTACAGCCAAATGTATTTCGCCATTCACCTCCGGAACGCCTTTCTAGCGAAGGCGCGCAGCGCCCTCGGATTTCAGGGGTCGATCCTGGAGCTCAGTCGGCACCCCGAGCTCCTCCAGACCCTGGGCGAAGACGGGGAGCTCATTCAGTTCGTTTCCTGGGTCACGCGCCTCGAGAGGTCCCTCGCAGACGTCCTGAGTTCGTCCCGGGAGATGTTCCCCGGCGAGTCCTCGCGTTTTGCGGAGAGGATGGAGAGGATGCTCCGGCGGATGGAGGCCTGGCCGTGAAGCTGGAGAAGGTCGCCCCCACCTCCGAACGTCTCCTGGCCGAGGTCTCCAAGGCCATCGTGGGAAAGGACGAGGTCCTTCACTTCGTCCTGCTCGCCATCCTGTGCGATGGGCACGTCCTCATCGAGGACTTCCCTGGGCTCGCCAAGACCCTCATGGCGAAGTCCTTCGCGGCCGCCTTGGGCTGCACCTTCCGCAGGGTCCAGTTTACCCCGGACCTTCTGCCTGCCGACATCACTGGGACCTACGTCTTCGACAAGAAGCGAAGCGAGTTCGAGTTGCGGAAGGGGCCGATCTTCACCCACATCCTCCTCGCCGACGAGATCAACCGGGCCCCGCCCAAGACCCAGGCGGCCCTGCTGGAGGCCATGCAGGAGCGGCAGACGACCCTGGAGGGCGAGACGTATCCCCTGGAGAGCCCCTTCATCGTCATCGCCACGCAGAACCCCATCGAATACGAGGGGACCTACCCCCTCCCCGAGGCCCAGATCGACCGGTTCCTCGTCCGCATCCGCATGGGGTACCCCGAGGGCGAGGACGAGGTGGAGGTCCTGGAGCGCCGGCGGGCCCGGAAGCGGGAGGAGGTGGAGATCGGGGCCATCGCGGACCCCGAGAAGGTGCAGGCGCTGCAGCGTGCCATGGAGGAGGTCCACGTGGAGAGGGACGTGGAGCGGTACATCGTGGAGCTCGTGCAGCGGACGCGGGAGCACCCGAACGTCGAAGTGGGCGCCAGTCCCAGGGGGTCCCTGGCTCTCATGACCCTGTCCCGGGCCAAGGCGGCCCTCGCCTCGCGAGACTTCGTGCTGCCGGACGACGTGAAGGGGGTCGCCCTCCCCGGCCTTGCGCATCGCATCATTCTGAAACCCGATCCCTGGATTCGGGGGGTGAAGACGGAGACCGTCGTCGAACAGGTCCTGGCGGAGGTCCCCGTTCCGACGGTGGGCTAGGTGAGGACGAGGGCGAGCTTCTGGATCTTCGCCACCGCCACCACGTTCCTGCTGGTGGCCGTCGTCACCCGAGAGGCGCGCTTTCTGGCGCTGATGCTCCCGCTGCTGGCCTTCGGGGCCCTCGCTTCCCTCTTCTCCCCCCCTGCCCCCGAAGTGGAGGTCCGGAGGACGATGGAGAAGGAGGCCCTTTACGAGGGCGAGGAGATCGAGGTCCGCTTATCGCTCCACAATACCGGGGAGCCGCTGCCCATCCTCGAGGTCTACGACGCCCTCCCCCCCGGGAGCGTCCTCACGAGGGGCACCAACCATCTGCTACTGGCCCTGGAGCGGGACGAGACGAAGAGGCTGGAGTACCGGGTCCAGTTCCCCTTGAAGGGACGGTACCCCGCGGGCCCGGTGGTCCTGCGAAGCCGGGATTCCCTCGGGGTCTACCTGAAGGAGAGGAGGGTTCCGTCGGACGAGGCCTTCGTGGTCGCGCCCCGCATTGAGGACTTGCGCAAGGTCAGCGTCCTCCCGCGCCGTACGCGGCCCCGCCTCGGCCAGGTGCCCTCGAGGATCCCGGGCCTCGGCACGGAATTCTGGTCGATTCGGGAGTACCATGCGGGGGACGACCTGCGCCGCGTCAATTGGAAGGCCTCGGCGCGCCTGGACTCCCTCCTGTCCAACGAGCGGGAATCGGAAAGGAGCGGGGATGTGATCCTCGTCCTGGACGCCCGCGAGGCGGCCAATGTCGGTTTCTACGCGTCCAACGCCGTCGAGCTGGGCATCCGAGCCCTGGCGTCCCTGGCCTCCCGCCTGCTCCATGACCGAAATCGCGTGGGTCTCGTCGTCCAGCGGGACGTCATGGATTGGGTGGCGCCCGGCTTCGGCCGAAGGCAGCTGTATCGGATCATCGATACCCTGATCGGGGTGCGACCCGGCGGCCGGGCGCCCTTCGAACAGATTGGGTGGATGCTGAAGCGCCACCTCCCGACCAAGGCCCTGCTCGTCATAATCTCCCCT
>JBHHWA010000090.1:0-4798 GCA_046756285.1 Thermoplasmata archaeon | reverse complement strand
AACTACGTCCTGGGCCGGGAGCGTCTCGTCGTCCGTTCCTCCGCGCGGCTGAGCAGCGCGCATCTGGAGGAGTTGCGGGACGTGGTCCGGCGCCTCATGGGCCTTGGCATCCTCGAGGAGACGGGGCAGAGGGCGGTTCTGCGATGCTCCATCGAGCCCTCCAAGTTCCCACTCGAATCCCTGATCAAGCGGCTCTACAACCTCGGAAAGACGATGCTCGCCGACGCCATGGAGGCCCTCGTGACCAAGGACCGCACCCTGGCCGAGGACGCCCTCCGCCGGGAGGACGATGCGGATATGATCTACTGGCTCCTCGTTCGGCTGATCCTCTCGGCCCAGCAGGACGATGCCCTCATCACCCAATTGGGCATGGAGAACAGGCTGAATAACGCGGGTTACCGGCTCATCGCCAAGGAGCTGGAGACGGTAGCCGACTGCGCGGCCGCGGTTGCGGAGGCCGTGCTGCGCCTCTTGGATGGAAGGAGCGAGATCCCTCCCCGCATCCTCGGCACCCTGGCGGACGGCGCGAAGGAGGCGGCGGGACTCTACGGGGACGGGCTCGCCGCCCTCGTCACGCGAGACCTGAAGCTGGCCAACCGAACGGTGGACGGCGGTCGCGAACTGGAGGGGCGCCTGGGGGACTTCATGACGCGTGTATTCGGCGAGATCCGGGACCCGGAGACCCTCGTCGGCCTGAAGACCATCGTGGACAACCTCGCGCGCATTGCGGAGTACGCCCATTCCATCGCCAACGTGGCCTTCAACCGCTACCTGGAACGATCTACTCCATTGTGCCAGGCCGTCGTCGCCGAGGGCGCATAGCCCGGTTGGTCTATCCCAGCTTTTTGAGACCCTGTGCGACCTCTGGGGCCACGGAGACCGTGCTATAGTCGCTCGATACCGTGTCCGTGGCCACGACCTCGTCGAAGACCTTCAGACGCTCCTTCGCCCCGCCCACGAACAGGCCGTGGACGCAACCGGCGACGACGCCCCGGGAACCTTGTTCCTGAACGATCCGCGCGGCGCTGACCATGGTGCCGCCGGTCGAGACTACGTCATCCACGATGGCGACCCGACGGCCTTCCACCGCGAGTACCTTGGCCTCCGTCTCCACCGTCCAGCTGTCCAGGCGTTCCTTCTTCAGGGAGTCCCAGGGAATCTTCATCAGGCCCCCCACCGCCTCCGCGTGGCGGGCCGCGTTCTCGTCGGGGGCGAGGACCATCTCCACCCCGAGCTTGACAAAGCGCCGGGCGAGGGCGGGCATCCCCGTGATGTCGAGGGCCGGGATGTCGAAGTAATCCATGACCCGTTCGTTGTGAACGTCGACCGTCAGGAGGGCGTCCGCCCCAATTTCCAGCCGCTTTGCCACGGCCCGAGAACTGATGGCCTCCCCGGGCCGAAACCGCTTGTCCTGCCGGCCGTACCCGAAGTACGGGACGACGAGGATCACCCGGCCGGGAGCGGCCCCTTCGAGGGCGTCCTGGAGCAGGAAGAGCTCGAGGAGCTTGTCGTTGGGATAGGTCGTCTGAACCACGACCAAGTCCTCGCCCGCCAGATCGTCGGGTACCCGGACCTGGAGTTCCCCATCCGCGAAGGTGCGTACCTCGGCGACCACGAGACCGGCGCCCAGGGCCTCGGCCAGCGCCTTCGCCAAGGGGAGGGAAGCGGAGCCGCTAACGACCTTCACGGGACGACCGGTGGGGAGTATGGGTCCGTAGTTATAGGTTCCTCGGACGGACGGACCGCGTCAGCCCCGGCGGCGAAGACGAGACACCAGGATTTCGTCAAAGAAGAGGGCCTCCCTCCCCACGTCATCCGCATCGAAGGCCGCCTGGACCGCGCGCATCGCCTCGCGGTTCTGGGAGGAAAGGAGGAGGTAGATGGCGCCGCCTTCCGCCAGAAACGGAGGAACCTCGTTCAGGAATCGCAGCACAACCTCGTCCCCGCCCCGCCCTCCGCTCCAGGCCCGGTCGAGCCACTCGCCACGGGGCTTTAGCGGAAGGTAAGGCGGATTGAAGGCGATGGCATCGAAGGTCCCGCTGAGTCCGTGAAGGAGATCCGCTCGTACGACATCGAGGGAGAGATCATTCCTCAGGGCGTTTGCGCGGGTGAGGGAGACGGCGAACGGGTTGATGTCCGTGGCGACGGTCCGGACCCGCTGGGCCGCGTGCAAGGCGATGAGGCCGGTGCCTGTCCCAATCTCCAGGAAGGAGGAGGCGCCCGCCAGGTCCAGGGCGCGGAGGAGAAGATAACTGTCCTCCGCAGGCCGGTAAACCTGGTCGTCCTCTTCGACCCGTAGGCGAGGATTCAGCCGCACGACCATGCAGCCCGGCCAAGGTTCATAACAGTTCCTCGCCCTGGTTTCGCCGTGCTCTGGGTCCTCTTCTTGGTCCTCGCTGTCGCCGCGGCCAGCTTCCTCTACCCCCTCCTCCGGAAGACCTATTTCACACCCGCCCTCGTCCTGGCGAACCTCGCGCTGTTCCTGTTTCTCATCCTGTTAGCTGTCTTCAGCACCGACCCTGGTTTGAGCGCCTTCATCCGGCAGAACCTGCTGTTCAAACCCGAGGACCTCGTGGATTTGCGCCTCTGGACCCTCATCACGAGCATGTTCCTCCACGCAAGCGTGCTCCATGTAATCTTCAACATCCTCTTCCTCTACCTCCTCGGCCTTCCGCTTGAAGACCGAATCGGCGGTCGAGCCTTTGCGATTATCTACCTCTCGACGGGCCTCGCGGCCTCCGTGCTGTTCGCGGTGGTGGAGTGGGGGAACCAGGTCGCCGCTCTGGGCGCTTCGGGCGCCATCATGGGCATCGCGGGTGCCTTCCTCGCGCTCTATCCACGCGAACGAATCTTCTTCATCTTGGTTTTCTTGATTCTTCCCCGGGTCCGCGTCTACCTGGCCGTCGGTGTGGTACTCCTTGGGGAAGCGTTGCTCCTCGTCCTCCAGGTCCAGGACGGGGTCGCCCACGCGGCCCACATGGGAGGAATCGGCTTCGGCATCCTCCTGGCGCCCCTCATCGTGCGCCGGAAGCGGGAGGCCCAGGCCCCGCTTCCTCTCGTCGCGCTGGACGATCTGGCCACGACAGAGGAGCTGCGAGAGATCCTTGCTCGAATTCAAGCCGAAAACGTGGGGGAGGTCCGGGACGCCTGGGTCGATCACTTTCTCGAGAAGGCCCGCTGCCCTCAGTGCCAAGGACCCCTCACCCGGAGGGGGAAGATCGTGGCGAGCACCTGCGGTTGGGAACGGCGACTCTGACCTTCGACGCCTTATACCCGCGCCTCGATGATGGGGATGGGATGGAGCCGCCAAGCGCCCTCCACCTGGAGTGTCCCAACTGCGGACGGACGCCCCATCGGGTCCTCCGGGGTCGTCTGTCCCCTGGCAGGGAACTCGTCCTGGAGGGCGTATTCCGATGCCTTCGCTGTGGCGACACGCGGCGCGAGACGTACCGGGAATGGGCCCCCGTCCGGGTGCCCCTCGTGGTCAGCGACGGAAGCGCGTCCCGGCGGGAGGAAGTGGAGCTCTTCCCGGGGGAGGAGGTCCGGGTCGGCGACACGCTGGAGGCAGAGGGGGGACAGGTCCGAATCACCGCCATCGAGGCCGGGGCGAAGCGTGTCCGTGAGGCCCCCGCCGAGACCATCATGACGATTTGGAGCCAGAGAGTCGACCGGCTGACGGTCAAGTTCTCCCTGAACAAGGGCCGCCGGACCGTTCCCTTCGAGGTTCCCGCCCTCCCGGAGGAGGAGTTCGAGATCGGCGACCTCGTGCGTCTCGGACGGGATCAGGGGGTCATCCACCGCATCAAGACGCCCCGTGGGACGATACGGGACGGGGTCGTCCCGGCGCGAGACATCGTGCGCGTGTACTGCCAGACCGTCCGTCGCCCCCGGACCCACCGGCGACCCAGGCGAGGATAGATGGCCGACGAGTACGCGGAGAGGCGCGAACGGTTGGTGGACCAGCTCGTCCGAGACGGCGTTCTGCGGACCCCTCGGGTAACCGAGGCCATGCGCCTCGTGCCCCGACACCGGTTCGTCCCACGTCGCCTGCGCGAAAGCGCCTACTACGACACGCCCCTGAGCATTGGCTCGGGCCAAACCATCTCGGCCCCCCACATGGTCGGGATGATGTTGGAATACCTGGACTTGCACGAGGGTCACTCCGTGCTTGAAATCGGGGGGGGATCCGGCTACCACGCCGCCCTCGTCGCCCAGGTCGTGGGGCCGACGGGACACGTCACCGCGGTCGAGCGGATTGGGTCCCTGGCGAAGAAGGCAGAGGCTCGTCTCGAAGCACTCGATCTGGGGGACCGCGTCGAGGTGATGGTGCGGGACGGATCCCAAGGATTCCCCGAGCGGGCACCCTTCGACCGGATTTTCGTGACCTGCGGCGCGCCAGAGATCCCCCCGCCCCTCATCGAGGACCTGGCGGAGGGGGGCAAGCTCCTGGTTCCCGTGGGGACCCGCTACTTCCAAGACCTCATCCTCGGGGAGAAGGCGGCGTGCGAGTTGAGGACACGAAGCCTGGGCGGCGTGGTGTTCGTCCCCTTGGTTGGCGAGCACGGCTTCGATTGAGGCGTGGAGGCGGGTCCCCAACCTTTTAGCTCCCCCCTGCGGTCCAATTCCCGGGATGATCACGCTCCTGGGCGTCAGCCACGTCTTCCGGTTGGGCCCGCGCATCCACCAGGAGATTGAGAGCCGCCGACCCGACCTCGTCGCCCTGGAACTCGACCCCACCCGCCTGCGGGCATTGGAGGAACCCAATCGCGTCCGCCGGGCACCCGGTGTCTACAGCCTC
>JBHHWA010000089.1:0-4886 GCA_046756285.1 Thermoplasmata archaeon | reverse complement strand
ACCGCCGATGACCCGATCCGCTACCGGGACGAGGAGGAGGTGAAGAAGTGGCGGAAGAAGGACCCCCTGGACCGCCTCCGCGTCTACCTCCGGAACCGCGGGGTCCTGGACGAGGTGCATGAAGACGACCTCCAGATGAAGGTCGATCAAGAGATCTCGGGGGCCATCAAGCAGGCGGAAGCAGCTGGACCACTCGCGTGGGAGGTCCTCCTCGAGGACGTCTACGCGGAGGACCCGTGGAATCTCCGGGAGCAGCGGGATGAACTCTCGGAGCTGGCGGAGCGAGGAGAAGGGAATTAAGCCGACTCCCGTTGCCGGCGCCATGCGGGAGATCACCTTCGGGGCCATGATCCCCCAAGGGTGGATCTACGACCTCCCCGAGGAGGCGGGGCCCGAGGAACAGTACGACCTGATCGTGGATGTCGCCAAGGCACTGGATCGCCTCGACTTCGCCTCGGGCTGGTTTTACGACCACTTCCACCCCGTCCCGAAGCCGGCGCCCCTGTCGGTCTTCGAATGCTGGACCATGACGACGGCCATCTCCGCGCTCACCCAACGCCTCCGCATCGGGCAGATGGTCACCGCCAACAGCTACCGCAATCCCACCCTTTTGGCGAAGATGGCCGCCTGTGTGGACGTCCTCTCCAAGGGTCGCCTGGAGTTCGGCCTGGGGGCCGGATGGTTCGAGCATGAGTACCGGGGGTACGGCTACGAGTTCCCGTCCGCTGCCGCCCGCATCGGCATGATGGACGAGGCCGTCCAGATCATCCGACAATGCTGGACCGAGGAGCGTGTCCACTTCGAGGGGAAGCACTACCGCCTGGCCGGGGCCTACTGCGACCCGAAGCCCGTCCAGGAACCCCGGCCTCCCATCACCATCGGCGGTGGAGGGGAGCAGCTGACCCTGCGGTCGGTGGCGAAGTGGGCAGACCGGTCAAACTTCTTCGGGGATCCGGCGACCTTCCTCCGCAAGTCCCGCATCTTGGATGAACATTGCAAAGCTGTAGGACGCGACCCCGGGGAAATCGAGCGAAGTCACAACCGGTCCATCGTGGTCGCGGAGGAGAATAAGGCGGCCCACGAGAGGGCGGCGGACTTCGCCAAGCGGCTCCAGCAGAGCCCCGAGGAGTACGCGGCGCGGACGATGATCGGGGACCCGGAGGGCATCGCGGCGCTGCTCGGACGGTTCCTGGACGTGGGGGTCACGTACTTCGTGGTCTACTTCCCGGACGCGTGGGAGATCGAGCCGATAGAACTCTTCTCGCGAGAGGTCCTGCCTCGCATCCGGGAGATGGCCCAGGAGCGAGCAAGTTGACGCTACGGCGCCCGCGGCTCATCACGTTCGACGTCTTCGGGACGCTCTTCCAGGCGGAAGGGGTCGCGGATCCGGAGGTCATGCGGTCGGTGGTCGGGCGCAACGACCTCGCCTTGACGCCCGAAGAGCTGGCGCAGCTCTGGTGGGACCGGAGTTCTCAAATCGCCTTCGGGGATTTCGTGACGGTGCGAGAGGCCACGCGCATGGCCCTCGCGTCCCTCCTCCTCGAGTGGGGCGTCGACGACGACGCGGAGGCCCACACGAGGCGCCTCCTGGAAGCGTGGACAAAGACGGATCCCTACCCCGAGACAATGGAGGCCGTCAAGGCCCTGGGGGAGTTCGACCTGGGCATTGTCTCCAACATCGACGACGACATCTTGCAGGCCTTGCTCCGTCGGTCCCGACTCACAGACTGCTTTAGGGTCGTTGTGACCTCGGAGGGTACCCGGACCTACAAGCCCGCTCCCGCCATCTTTCAGGAGGCCCTCCATCAGGCAGGATACACCCCGGAGGAAGGACTTCACCTGGGCGACTCCCTGGGGGAGGACATTATCGGGGCAACCGGAGCAGGGATGATGGCCGGCTGGATCCGGCGACACGGGGAGGTCCCCGCGGCAGAGGGACCCGAGCCCGACCTCACGGCAGCCGACCTGCGGGAGGCGGCCGATTTCATCCTTGCGGCGACGCGAGCGCCATGACCCGCTTGGCTAGGGCGTCCCCCACTTGGCTGCCCTTCGCCTTGCCCCCCAAGTCCCGGGTCAGGTACTTCCCTTCCTTGAGCACCGCTTCCACTGCGGCTTCCACAGTCCCGGCGGCCTCCTCGAGGGTGGGATCTCCCTTCTTCTCCCCCAACCACTGGAGCATCATCTGAACGGCAAAGACGGCCGCCGTTGGGTTGGCTCGATCCTTCCCCTCGTGCTTCGGGGCGCTGCCGTGGATGGGCTCGAACATCGCGTGATGGTCCCCCACGTTTCCTCCGGCGGCCAGCCCCATGCCCCCCTGAAGGACGGAGGCCAGGTCGGTGGCGATGTCCCCGAACATGTTGCTCATGACCGCCACGTCGTAGGCTTCCGGGGTCCGGATCATCCACTGCATGAAGGCATCCACGAACGCGTAGTCCCGCTCGATGTCCGGGTACTCCTCCGCCACCTCGTCGTAGATACGGCGAAAGAGGCGGTCCCCGTCCATCACGTTGCTCTTGTCGACGACCGTGACGCGCCGCTTCCCGTCGCTGGGCGAACCTTGCCGCTTCAGGCTTTGCTCGAAGGCGAACCGGATGACCCGCTCGGCGCCTTTGCGCGTGGTCACCCGGTTGTCAATGGCAAGCTCCTGCGTCCCTCCGCGCTCCAAGACACCCCGAATGGGCGGATAGAGGCCTTCGGTGTTTTCACGAATGATAACGAAATCCACCTTCTCCGCATCCCACACCTTACGAAAGCGGTCATGCACCTTGTGCTTCACGTTGGGGTAGAGCTTGGCCGGGCGGACGTTTGCGTACAGGTCGAGGCCGAAACGAAGGCCAAACACGACCCCGGCTCCGGCGATGTTTCCATCGGGAAGAACGGCCTCAGGGTAGCCCACAGCGCCCAGCAGAATGGCATCGGCGCTTCGACTTGATTCGAAGGCGCCGTCGGGCCACTCCTCCCCAGTCTCCAGGTAGTGCTTCCCCCCTGCGGGGTAGGGGACGAGGTCGAACTCCAAACCGTAGGCTTCCTCTGTCGCTCTGAGGATTTTGATGGCTTCGCGGATGACCTCAGGGCCGATGCCGTCCCCAGCCAGAACCACAATCTTATAAGCCATCGCGAATGGACCCGAGCCTCGCTACTTAAGGATTCTACAGCATGAGACGCCGCGACGTCGCGCCTGGCCAACTGCTCCAAGCATGATGGGTTGCGTCAGAGGGGAGCTTGGACTCGGTAGCTGAGGGCGAGCCAGGTGTCCGGGATGATATACGTTTGGAACCGATCGTCCCCGACGAGCTTCTCGAGGTACTCCTGGATCCGCTCCTGATACCCCTCCCCCGCCGCCCACTCTTCGAAGAGGGCGTAGACGTTCCCACTGACGAGAAGGCCCCCCTCTCGGGTTAATCGGGCGAAGTGCTCGATCCAGTCTGGGAGTTCCTGCCAGTCCGAGTCGACGAAAACCACGTCGTAGGGCTCGGACAAGCTCGGGAGGATGTCGTGCGCCTGGCCATGGAGGACGTTTACTCGGTCGGCCAATCCACGGCGAGCGAGCTCCGACTCGGCCAACTCAGCGTGAATTCCGTTGGACTCGACGGTGTCCACCTGACTCTCGGGTCCTCCGGCCTCTGCCATGAGGGCGGTGGTGTAGCCGAGCCCGCAGCCGACCTCCAGGAAACGGCGCGCACCCAGAACCGCCGTCAAGAAGGGCCAAAGCGGGGCGTCCTGCGGTAAGTTCGGGTACACTGCACACCACTCCCCGTGGTCCTCGCGATGGTCCTCGGAGGCCTCGTAGAGGTCGTGGTGGAGCATCATTCGTTCCCCGTAAATCGTCCGGAGGATGGCTTCTGTATCGATCTCGCCCATGGGCATCTCTCCCGAGGTGACTCTTGACTCCGACGTCCCTCAAAGCCCTTCCCCCGGAGAGGCGGGCGACACATGCACCTCCGGCTCACACCAGGCTCTTATTCGGGGTTCAGCTTGAGACGCTGGGGTTGGAGCAATGCCACGTGGTGCGAGACGACGAGCGAGAAGACGAAGGATGCGGAGGATGAGAAGGCGTCGCCGGCGACGAATCATGCTGGCCGGCGCGATGGTTGCAGCGGGTTCCTCCAGGAAAATGAGCGAGGAGGACGCCAAGAAGGTGGAGGAGAAGACTGGCAAGTCTGTGGAGGAGCTCAGCGACGAAGAGATCGACGCTGCGACCCGCGAACTGGGAATCGCGACACAGGAGCTGGCTCCCGAGGAAAAGGCCCAGGTCGAGAAGGCCGAGGCGGAAGCAGAGGAAGAAGGATAGTCTCTCGCCCTGGGGAGACCCGTCCACCAGCCTCAGGTAATTCTCCTCGCTGCTGGGTTCGGACGCCCGTGGTGGATCCTAAGGATATCCTCCTCGCAGTGCCTAGCCAGGCTTCAACCGGGACCGCCCTAACGATTCCCCTTCTCGGCAGCCTCCTGCTTTAACCTGGGGATCAGGCCACCGGCCGTGAGAATTTCGAGAACACGAGGCGGGAAGGGCGAGATCGCCTTCTCCTGTCCGGAGGGCATCCGAACGACCATACCGGGCAAATCGAGTTCGAGGACCTCCCCCTCCTCCACCGCCTCCGAAATGCCGTGGCACTCGACCACGGGCAGCCCGATGTTGATGCTGTTCCGATAGAAGATGCGGGCAAAGGATTCGGCAAGAATCGCCGTAATGCCCAATGTCTTGAAAGCGAGGGGCGCCTGCTCCCGACTCGAACCGCTCCCGAAGTTGCGGCCGGCCACGATCATGTCCCCCGGCTTGGCCTTGTTCGAGAAGTCGGGGTCCACGGTCTCCATGGCGTGATCGGCGAAGACCTGGGGATCGGTCGTGCCGAGGTACTTCACGGCGATGATGTGGTCCGTGGTGATGT
>JBHHWA010000088.1:0-4914 GCA_046756285.1 Thermoplasmata archaeon | reverse complement strand
CGCGAACGCCGTCTCGCTCTATCTGACCCAGCGGACCCCGAGCAGCGTGCTGTACACCCTCAGCCTGCAGCAGCCCCTGACCCTGAAGGAACTGCAGCGACACCCCCTCCGTCTCCACTATCTGGAGACGCTCACGGGGCGTACAGCCAAGCGGGCGAACCTGCGGAAGGTGGTCCGCCGGGGGGTCGATCTGGGCCTGCTCATTCCGTCCACCGCCCGGCGGGAGTACTACTACTTCCTCAACTCCGACGTTCAGATTCGAGCCCCCGCCTTGGTCGAGGACGATGGGCATCCCAGGATCACGCTGGACGCGGGACCGGGTGTGCCGGACGGGGACATCTCGCTCCCTCCCCGGAAGGCCTTGGGGACCGGCCACCCCATTCCCCGGTTCCGGGATCCCAGCGCGCCCCTGGGGTGGTTCCAGTGGCTGTCCGACCCCCGGCGGCGCGAGGTCCTCCGGACAATCCAAGAGAGGGGTCCGCTCCCCCGGCGCGCGTTCGTTGGAACCAATGGCGGGGTGTCGATGGAGACCGTATGGGCTGGGCTCCGCTTCGGGGTGCTCCGTCTCCAAGGGGAGGCGCTGGACTTCCCCTTCGCCAAGACACGGCTGCCGGATGGGGACCTCTGGACCGCGCGGCCGCCTCGGTTCTGGTTCACCCGGTCCTACGAGCCCCTGCGCTGCCTCCAGCGTTGGGAAGACTACGCGGACGGCGAGCGCGGCACCTCGCCGATGAAGGCCCTGTCCGAGATGGTGGAAGACGGGCGCAAGGTTTTTCCGAGACGCCGGAAGCGTCACCTCTCGCTGAACGTCCTGTACGAGGCCTCCGCCACGATCCCCTCGCTCCAGGAGGTCGGACCGGCGAGCCTGCCCTCGGTGTGGGAGAACCGACGAGGCTGGGTGTACGCCGTGGAGGGGGGCGCTCGGCGCGCGGACGCCGCCCTCGCCCTGAAACAGGAGTTGGAACTCGAGGTCCTTCCGGACGGCGAAGACCTGACGCCAGAGGCATTGACGCGCCTTGCCGAACGGCGGGTGGGCGCGTATCTGAGACGCCGCGAAGAGGAGCTCACCCAGCGGTACCAGGGAGGCCAACCGGGGGGATTCGGCTTGGGGGCGGACGCAATCCTGTCCCTCGCCTCCGAGGAGCTGGAGCGGGGTCGAATCCTCGAAGAGCGCAAATATTTCGAGGCCTTCCTCGAGGCCCTCCGCGGCGAAGGCTAGTTCGTGCCTGGCCAGGCTGCCGAACCTATTTATTCGCAGACGCGCTTATACGGGTAGCGACGGCATGAATCGAATCAAGGTTATCAACGAACCCTCCGACCTAGTCCCGATTCTGCGCTGCGTGGACACCGCGGTCAAGAAGGAGGTTTTCAAGAACCTTGCCGTCGATTGGCTCACGGCCCACGAGATCAAGGACCGCTACGGAGAGGAGGGAACCGTCGCCCTGCGACTCTTCGAGAAGATGCGCCTTGTGGAAACGAAGTGGCAGACGGGGGACGGGGAGCCCGTCAAGGCCTACCACTCCTTTTACACCAGCCTCCACATCAGCGCCTCCTCGCCGGTCCACGAGATCAGCGACGTCCTTCAGGTGGCCGTCATGTCGGACCCGGAGTACACCAAGATGGAGGACCGGATCTACCGGACCGTGGGGACGGACGGGAAGTTCGCGGGCGACCTGGCGGAAGAGCTTGCCATGAGCCAGGTCATGTTGAAGAGCATCATCAAGCGCTCCTACCGCCTCGACTTCCGCGGCCATCGTATCGAGCGGTTCGACGGCTAACGTTCCACCGCCGATGCCCCGCATCGTGGTCCTCCGTATGGGGCACCGCCTCAAGCGAGACGAACGGATGACCACACATGTGGCCCTGACCGCCCGCGCGCTGGGGGCGGATGAGGTGTGGGTGGATCGGGAAGATCGCAAGCTGGAAGACCGCGTGACCGACGTGGTCGCCCGCTTCGGCGGCCCCTTTCACCTGCGTACTGGGGTGTCACCCCGCAGGGCGATTCGTGACTGGGACGGGACCGTGGTCCACCTCACCATGTACGGGAAACCCCTCGACGAGGCGATCCTGGACGTTCCGCGGGATCGGGACCTCCTCGTTGTCGTCGGCTCCGCGAAGGTCCCGGGTGACATCTTCGAACGGGCGGACTACAACGTCGCCGTGGGGAACCAGCCGCACAGCGAGGTCGGGGCCCTCGCGGTGTTCCTGGACCGGTATCTCGAGGGGGAAGGGTTGCGCCGCCGATTCGAGGGGCGCTTGGAGGTCCACCCCACGGCCCGCGGCAAGGAGGTTAGGACGCGGGCTCCCGAAGATCCTCCAGGTTGACCCGCGCATCCTTCTGAGGCAGCTCCACTCGGTGCCGGGTCGTCTTCGGCGGAAACCGCTTCCCAGACAGGACGGTCTTCACGACCTCCTCCTTGGTCACGTGATCCAAGACGCTTCCAGGCCAGGTCTCGACCCGGACCCTGTCGTCGTCGTAGTCCACCAGGAAGACCGGGACCCAACGGCATCCCAATTCGAGGAGCGCCCCATACCGGTGATGGCCGTCGAGAATGATGTAATGCTCCCGCTCCGCAAGGATGGGCTCCTTCACGAAGCCGTCCTCCTCGATGGCCTTCCGCGTCTCTTCCAACAGCTCGGGGAGGTACTCTTCGTGGGGCTTCAACTGGCGAGCCTCGAGGAGGGTGAAGGTCACTTCCAGGCTCCCACATCCCCGGCCAGGGAGGGAGAGGAACTGGCCCCCCGCTAAAAAGAGTGTGGTGGTCGGCGCCATCCGCCTCGGGAAGCACATATACGCCTTGGGGAGTAGGGGTCCCAATGCCGCTTTTCACGGGTCGAGGGGATGAAGGGGAGACCGATCTGCTGGGGAAGCGGGTCTCGAAGGACCACCGCCGCATCGAGGTCCTGGGGGCGTTGGACGAGCTGAACGCGGCCCTGGGGGTGGCTCATGCGGCGTTCCGCGAAGACGCCTCCGCGCCGCTCCTCGAGGAAGCCCAGAACGACCTCTTCACCATCGGGGCGGAACTCGCCGTGGCGTCGGGCGAAAACCTGGAGGTCGCTCCGCCCCTCAAGGGCGAGCGCGTGGCGGCCCTCGAGGCGGAGATCGTGGGGCTTGAGGCGAAGGTCGGCCCCCAGCGGGCCTTCGTGCTTCCAGGCGGGGCTCCGGCGGCCGCGCACCTCCACCACGCCCGCGCCATCGCGCGACGGGCGGAACGGCGGACCGTGGCGCTCGCCTCGGAAGAGGACGTGAATCCCGAGGTCCTTCGGTACCTGAACCGGCTCTCCTCCCTCCTCCACGCGATGGCGCTCAGGGCGAATCAGCGGGCGGGAGTCGAGGAGCGGCACCCGCACTACTGAGGAACCACGGGAGCCGTGCGGCCGGAGACCTTGGTGAGTTGGACCTTCTTGGGAAAGTACCGGAGCACCACGATGTCCCCCACCGTCTGGGTCCACCTGTAGGGGACGCTCACCGCCTTTCCGCCCTCCACCAGGACAGGGTTCGTCTCCCCGAGGAAGAGGCCATCCACCCTTCCCCGCTCAATGTCCACGATGAGATTGCTCACGGTCCCCAGGAGGACGCCGTTCTGGGTGTAGACCTTCAGCCCTATGAACTCGGAAACTTCGCGCATCATGCCCATCCCTTCCGAGGAGGGTGGGCATGGAGAGGCCCCTTATATAAGGTTTCTCGGGGCCGCAGGCTGGAAGAACCTCACGACCCCGGGGGCCCCTGCGGGATCAGCTCCTGGGTATAGTCCAGGTCCTCCCCTCCCCCCGGCCCCTCTAGCCACCAAGTGGCTCCGGCGTCGGCGAAGGCCCCGACCATTTCAGCATCCCGCTTTGGATCCTCGCGTAGCGTCTCCCCACCGACGACCAGGTCGAAGGATGCGCTCGTCGTTCTGTGCTCCATGATGTAGGCCAGGATCTCCCGCACATCCGCCGGAGTAGGGGGGCCGTGAAGCTCCTCCTTGGTCCGCTTGAGTGGGAACACACCATCCCACCGAGCCGCTCTCCGGAAGGGTCCCTTCCGCGGCCACACGCCCCCGACCCAAATGGGGATACGCGGCGTCTGGACCGGGGACGGCTCGAAGACGACTTCGTCGACCCGAAAGTGATCGCCTCGGTAGCGGAAGGGCCCTCCGCTCCAGAGGCCCGTCAGAACGTCCAACCCTTCGTCGAGCTTCTCTCCACGCACGACCGGATCAGGGTCCTCCCCGAAGCTGCCGAACTCCACGTCCCCAGGGGCCCCCAGGCCGACGCCAAGGATGAGACGTCCCCTGGAGAGGTGGTCCAGGGACACCGTCTCGCGCGCGAGCTTCCACGGTCGACGCCGGGCGATGGGGGTCACGAGTGTGCCGAGGCGGATGTGTGAGGTATTCTCCGCGACGGCCGCTAGAGCAACCCACGGATCGGCGATGGGACGCGGCCGGCCGTCGTAGAGCATGTGGTCCCAGAGGAAGAAGCCGTCCCACCCGGCCTGCTCCGCCTCCCGCGCCAGGTTCGCGACGACCCGCGGGTCGAAGAACTGACCGAAGTTGGGGAGGGTGAGGCCGTAACGCACGCGGACACCCCGACGTTCGGTCCTGCCCACGGAGCACGAGCCGCCTCAGAGCAGGTGGGCGGCCACGTCCTCCAGCTCCCGCTCGCAATATTTGCAGTGGAGCAGCAGGGGCTCCTTGGAACGCACGAGGAACTCCGATTCCACCGGTTCGTTCCCGTTGGTGATGCAGCTCGGGTTCCCACAGCGCAGGATGCCCCGAGCGACCTCCGGAATCTTCACTCGGTACTTCTCCGCGACCGCGTAGTTGCGGATGATGTTGATCGTCGCCTCCGGGGCCAGGAGGGCGATCTTGTCCACCTCCTTGGGGCTGAGCTCCCGGTCCTCCACCTTCACGATGTCCTTCCACTTCTCCTTCC
>JBHHWA010000087.1:0-4948 GCA_046756285.1 Thermoplasmata archaeon | reverse complement strand
AGGAGGGCAAGCCTCTCGCCGAGGCGCAGGGAGAGGTCACCCAGGCCTACAACACCGCGATGTACTATGCGGGGGAGGGGCGCCGGAGTTGGTCCCTCGTCGTGCCGGCGGAGCAGCAACGGAAGCTGACCTTCACCGTCCGCCAGCCCCTGGGCGTGGTGGCCGTCATCACCCCTTGGAATTTCCCCTCCATGATCCCCATGTGGAATCTGGCGCCCGCACTGGTCACGGGGAATACGGTGGTCTTCAAGCCAGCCTCCCACACGCCACTCACGGCGCTTCGATTGACCGAGCTCTTCGTGGCGGCTGGGATTCCGGAGGGCGTCCTGAACCTCCTCACGGGCCCCGGAGGGAGGATCGGGGAGGCCCTGGTGAACAACCCGGACGTGGACGTCGTCGCGTTCACGGGGGAGACCTTTACGGGCCGTCACATCTCGGAGATCAACGCCCGATTCATGCGTCGTCAGGTCCTGGAACTCGGAGGGAAGAACCCCCTCATTGTGGCCGGCGATGCGAAGATGGACGTAACCGTTGGGGCGGCGCTCTGGAGTGCCTTCAGCAATGCGGGCCAGAAGTGCACCGCCGCCTCCCGTATCATCGTGGAGGAGCCCGCCTTGGAGACGTTCACCAAGAAGTTTGTAAGGGCCACGGAGAAGCTCCGCGTGGGCGACGGGATGGAGAAGGGGGTGGAGGTCGGCCCCCTCGTGAGCGAGCCGGGCCTGGACAAGACGAGGAAGTACGTGGAGATCGGCGTGGGGGAGGGTGCAAAGCTCCTGGCCGGCGGGGCCGGGTACGACGACGCACGAAAGGACGGCTTCTTCCACCAACCGACGGTCTTTGCGGGCACGAACGACATGCGCATCTCTCAAGACGAGATCTTTGGGCCCGTGACCAACATCATCCCCGCAGACGACTTGGAAGAAGCCATGGACTTCGCCAACGACGTGCGGTACGGCCTCGCCTCATCGATCTACACGACCGATCTGAAAGCAGCCCTGGACGCCGTCGCGGCCATGGAGGCAGGGGTTGCCTTCGTCAACCAGGGGCCGGTGGGCGTAGAGGTCCACGCGCCCTTTGGTGGGGTCAAGGAATCCGGATACGGACGCGAGCTCGGAGAGGCCGCCCTCGACGACTACACGGAGAAGAAGACGGTCTACGTCGATTACTCCTACGCGAAGCAGCCCTGGTACTTCCCCTGGGAGTAGACAGTTCCTCTTGGCGACGTGCAAGTCGTTTATGGGAGGACAGCCCTACGTGCCCCATGGGCGTGCGGTTCACCGCCCAGGCACAGGGGCTTTTACGCCGGCTTCGAAAGAGGCATCCGGACCTCTATTTGCTCCTTGACGACACGGGGTGCTGCGGACCGAGTAATGTGTTCCTTCAGCAGACCCCGCCGGCACCCGTTTACGAAGCGATTGGAACGGTTGACGGTGTGGAAGTCTTCATCCACCCCACGTTCGCGGGGGATCGTGCTCATGCCTACACCGTGGACGCGTACCCCTCGGAGACGGAAGACTCCTTTTCCCTCGAGACGGCCCTTGGCCATCGGCTGACCTTGGGTTTTCGATCCGTCGCGGAGAACGCAAGTGACGCCTCGAACTGATCGGACTAGGGCACGAGGGCGGTGCGCATGACCGTCCGGCTCTCGACCTTCCTGAAGGCGTCCTCGATATCGGAGAGCGCGTACTTCGCCCCGACGACTTTCTCATAAGGGTAGCGCGCCCGGGTCTGATCCATGAACTGGATGGCGTCCTTGAGATGCCGGGCGTCGTTTCGGGCCACCCCGATGACCTGAATGCGTCGGAAGATTAGGTTGAAGAGGTCAAACTCGGCCGCGGCGCCGACGTAGATCGGCCCGATGGTCAAGTACCGACCGCCATCCCTGGGCAACTTTAGGCCCTGCGGCAGCGCCTGAGGGACCCCCGTGGCCTCGATGACGACGTCGGCCCCGATACCGTCGGTCAGCTCGTGGATCCGCTCAACGACCGCCCCATCTGACAGGCCGCCCACGTTCAGCGTCTCATCCACCCCGAAGGCGTCAGCGACGGCAAGGCGGCTGTCCTCCGTGTCCAACGCGATGACCTGGCCCGCCCCCTTCTCCTTCGCGAGGGCCATGCCGAACAGCCCCAAGGGGCCGCTGCCCTGAACCACGACGTTCTCGTTGAGCCGGATCTGGGCCTTCTCCGTCACGTGGACCATGGTCACGAGGGCGCAGTTGACCGGTGCGATGACCTCGTCCGGGAGGGTGTCCGGAACCTTGAACACACTCGTCCGTGGCTGGAGGTAGATGTACTCCGCGAACCCCCCGGTGAGATGGGGAGGTTGGTCGCAGGCCACGCCGAGGCCATATGTGAAGCGGTTCAGGCAGCTCGTGGGCTCCTTGAGGATGTTGCAGAAGTGGCAGGTCCCGTCGGTCCAGATGTAGCTCCACGTGACTCGGTCTCCGGC
The DNA here is from genome assembly GCA_046756285.1 of Thermoplasmata archaeon. Taxonomy (GTDB): domain Archaea; phylum Thermoplasmatota; class Thermoplasmata; order RBG-16-68-12; family JAJISG01; genus JAJISK01. The sequence goes on along the minus strand of JBHHWA010000087.1, from coordinate 2,500 downwards.
CCGCAACGGCTGACCGCCGGTGTCGGTCTCCACCCCATCCCCCAAGACTTCCACCCTCCCCATGGCCTCGTGGCCAAGGATGATGGGCAGGGGCGGCTCCCGCTCCCCCTTGTAGATGTGGAGGTCCGTACCGCAGATGGAAGCCATCTTGACCCGGACCAAGATCCCGCCCGGCTCGACCTCGGGGAGGGGGTACCGCTGGAATTCAAAGGGCTCGTTGGCTTTCACAAAGACGGCGGCTTCTCCCTTGTCCGTCCTCACACCCCCAAGAACGAATCTAGCAGGCCGCCCTATTCAAACCTTCCGCGGGGAAGGATTCAGAAGTAGTACTGCGAGAAGTCGATCCGCTTGCGAAGGCCCACGGAACGTCGATTGCCCGCTTCGCCCTTCCGGGCCCGGAATTGGGCCAATTCGGCATCAAGGTTGAAGTTCAAGTCCTTTCGAACGACCTGAAAGACCTTGTCCGCATCGAAGCGAGGGCGCTTTTTCTTGCGCTTCCGCTTCCGAGGAGGCTCCTGCATCACGGTGCAAGCGGGTGGACTATCCCGAAGATACCCTTTGTGTCGTGGTTATCCGCCCTGATACGGCACGCCTCGAAGGAAAGCTTGTAACAGGCCCCGCCGATTGCGTCCTCCGGCGAGGAGGTGAACCATGGAGACGAACGACGTGCGGGCCATCCTGGCCGAGACCTCCGGCTTCGACGTCCGCTTCGAAGGGCTGCTGCGAAGGGCCTTGGAACGGATCCCCCTGCAGCGGGAGGACCTCGCTCCACTTCGCATCTTCCTGATGGGGTACCGAAAGGTGGTGGCGACGAGCCTCGCCTGCGGGGAGACGGGATGGCATCACCTGATTATCCTTGATCGTCACCCGTTGTATGGGAGGGGCGATGAGTACATCCTGGAGATTATGGCCCACGAGATCGCCCACGTCTACCTGGGGCATGGGAAGGAGAAGGATGCGGCCGGGCCGAGGCTCTGTGACGAGGCCCGGAGCCTGGTGGCGGATTGGGGGTTCCCCGGCGGGGGAGGTGGGGAAGTCAGTGACATGCGCCCTTGAATGCAGGATCTATTGGAGACGCGAGAGGCAGCCAGAATGCCGGACGATGTGGATGGACGGATAATCCGGGAACTGAGGAGCGCGGGCGTCGACTTTGCCTGCAGCGTCCCCAGCACGCTCCTCGCGGGGGTGCTGGAACGCCTTACCTCTTCCGAGGTCCTGCATCTTCCTGTCACCCGGGAAGAGGAGGGAGTCGGGGTCTGCGCCGGAGCCTACCTGGGCGGACGGAAGCCCTGCCTCCTCATGCAGAACTCCGGGTTGGGGAACTGCATCAACGCCCTGGCATCCCTGAGCCAGTTGTACGGGCTACCTCTCTTCCTGTTGATTGCGCACCGGGGGGGGCCGGGTGAAGCGGTGGCCGCGCAGGTCCCCATGGGCGAGGCGACACCGCGGCTCCTGGACGCGCTTCAGATCCCCTACGAACGCCCGACGAGGCCCCGCGAGCTTTCCGCCATATCCCGTCTCGCCGCTTGGTCCTTCAAGGATCGGATGATCGGGGCGGTCCTCCTCGGCCCGGAGGTCTGGGCATGAAGCGCGTAGAAGCGTTGGAGGCCCTGGCAGGGCTCGGGGATCCTCTCGTCTGCAACCTGGGATACGCGTCCCGGGAGCTGTATCACGCGGCCGATCGCCCCTCCAACTTCTACATGATGGGTTCCATGGGCCTGGCGAGCTCCATCGGGTTGGGCCTGGCCCTGGCGCGGCGTCGCCGGGTTCTCGCCGTGGATGGCGATGGTTCGGTCCTCATGAACCTGGGGGGCCTCTCCACCCTCGCCCACTTCGGCCCCCCCAATCTGGTCGTGGTGATCCTCGACAACGCCGTGCACGGAAGCACCGGGAACCAACCCTCCCACACGGCCCTCGGGACGGACCTAGCGGAGGTGGCCCGGGCAAGCGGGGTGGCCTCCGTTGCCCGCGTGAACCGGGTTCCAGACCTCCTCGCAGCGGTCCGGTCCGCCCGAGGCCCCGCTGTGGTCCTGGCTCAGGTCGAGGAGGGCAATGAGGACGTGCCCACGGTCCCCTTGGCTCCCCCCGCCCTCCGGGACCGATTCATGGCTCATCTCGAGGAAGGTTGAACCGGCGGTTCAGGAGGCCAAGGCCCCGGCCTGTTCGTAATGGGGGTCCTCCGGGTGAAACCGAGGGAGGAACCGGGTGTCGAAGACGTCCCCTTCTTCCAGGATTCGCGTCGTGTAGCCCAGCTCCTGCAGAATCGGACCGAAGGCCATCGTCGCTTCGACGAAGGACGAGGGCAGCGCGCCGCAGTACTTGGCGGAGATCCGGTAGGTATCTAGAACGAAGCCGGCGTCGATGATGGAGACGAGCCGGGCGGTGATGGCCGCGGCGACGTCGGGTTGCGTTCGGATGAGGGCGGTCCCCTCTTCGTGCGCCCGGAGGAAGGCCTCGAGGCGCGCGGGGGTTTCCTCAATCACGTCCTCCCGGGCCACGA
>JBHHWA010000086.1:0-4967 GCA_046756285.1 Thermoplasmata archaeon | reverse complement strand
TGACAGGGGCGGGAGACAGCGTGTCCGGGGAGAAGCTCGTGGCCGTGGGCCGCAAAATGGGACGTGTCTACGTCGTCACGGGAAGGGGGACCCATCGCGCGCGCCGGGTCTACGTCTGGGGTAAACCAGCCAGATGCTATTTGGATAAGCCCTGGCGAAGGGTCTAGTTTTCCAAGGATATCCTCGCCGTTTCCGTGGGCATCCCCGGAGTCTCCGGATGCGCCGCGTTCATCCTTGAGAGGAGGCCCGGGCTCTATCGGAGGTACTCACCCCGTTCCCAAAGCCAGTCCGCGATATCCAAGGCCCAACGCACGAAGCGGGGATCCTCGGAGGCGAAGAAGGCCGAGTAGTCCATCTGGCCTCCCCGTGCGGGAAAGGAGATGCAGGCGGCCGATTCGCTGATGGCCGCGGCCATCGGCAGTTTCGAAACGGCCCGGAAGAGATGGCGAACGGACTCGGTGGGCTGGGGCCCTTGATAGCCCTTCTCCACCACGACCTGGACCTTCGAGCCCTGCGCATCTTTCGCCTCCAACGCCTCGAAGGAACCGTCTGGAAGCTCGGTGGCGAGGACCGCCAGCCGCTGAGCCGCGGCACCGAAGATCTTCTCATCCTGGGCGAAGTTGCTGAAAGTCCCCCTGGGCGTCTTGCCGTGTCGAAGATCTCCCAGACGGCCGACGAAGGATGCGGGGAATCCGGACAGGTCGTGGGTCCTGAAGTAGGCCTCGTTCGCGGTGAGGAATTCGACCGCCCCAAGAGAGCCGACCAGGAGGTGGCCGAAGGGCGTCGCGGAATAGGCGCCCTCAGGCGTCTTCTCGACCAGGCCCGCCGCCCCCAGGCGGTCCAGATGCCTAGAGGTCTCGGGGTTTCGGGCATCCACCTTGCGGGCGATCTTCGTCAGCCTCTCCGCCTGGCCGTCCACTAGCTGGAGGATAGCCAGGCGTGTTGGGTGGGACAGCTCGAACAACAGCTCGGCGGTCTTCATCGATCCACTTCCTTCGGACGGGTCCGAATGCCATCGGTTAGGCCCGAAGGAGCGTATATACCGTGCGTCCGCACGTCCTTGCGACATGGAAGAAGGATTGTCTGGCTCCCAAGAGCCACAAACGAGAGATGGTCCAGAATCCCCGACCGTGGCGTGTGCGCTGCCCGACACGGCGTTCCTTCGGCGGGCGGAGCAGGTCATCGCGGACTTCTCCCAAGGCCTGGATCAGGTCGTGGAACTTACCGACGGCTACGCGCTGCGCTTTCCGGGCAGCGAGGGGTGGATTGCTAAGCTCGTTGACTTCGTCGTCTACGAGCGCGACTGTTGTCCCTTCTTCGTCTTCGAGCTGGCCTTCGAAGCCGAGGGCGGACCGGTCTGGCTGAGACTCCGCGGAGACGGGGTGAAGGAATTCCTCGAACTCGTCCACCCCCTGGCGGGTGGATGATGGCGGAAGGGACGGAGCAAAGATGCAAACGAAAGAAAGCGGAGGTCGAAACATGAGTGAGAGAAGGAAAGAGGCGGGGAAGTTGGCGGTGGACCGATACGAGTTCCTCGGACATCTCGCCGTCTACCTCTTGGTGAATGGAGGGTTGGTGGGGATCTGGGCCTTTGAGTGGCTCGTCGAGGGAGTGCTCGACGAATTCTGGCCCATCTATCCCATCGCGATCTGGGGGGTTTTCGTTCTCGTCCACTACCTCAGCGTGTACGGTGATAGGAGGCGGTGGATCCAGAGGGAGACGGCGAGGATCCTTCGAAGCCAGGAGTGAGCGAGGCGTATGAAGAGGGAGGCAGAGGTGGCCTCACCTCCCACCTTTCTTGCCGAATTCCTGAAACCCGCAGGTCGAGCTCCGATCACGGCCGTTCGAGCAGCTTAAGTAGCTCCCATTCCTGCAATCCGTCGGATGGTCCAGGTCGTCGAATGCGTCCCCAACTTCAGCGAGGGGAGGCGCGCTGAGGTGGTCTCGGCGATCTCCGATGCCATCGCCGGCGTAGGGGAGGTCCGGCTCCTTGGGGAGGAGATGGATCCCAACCATAATCGCGCCGTCTTGACCTTTGTGGGCGACTCCGACGCCGTCTTGGAATCGGCGTTTCGCGGGATTGCGAAGGCGGTAGAACTCATCGACCTAACCACGCACGAGGGGGAACACCCGCGAATCGGGGCCGCGGACGTCGTCCCCGTCGTACCCATCGCCAACATCACGATGGAGGAGTGTGTGGCCCTGGCCCGGAAGTTGGGTCACCGCGTGTGGGAGGAGCTCCAAGTCCCCGTCTACTTCTACGCGGAGGCCGCCCTCCGGGAGGACCGTCGCCTCCTCCCCCAGATCCGCAAGGGGGAGTTTGAGGGGCTTCGCGAAGCCATGGGAAACGATCCGGAGCGGAACCCCGACGTCGGGGATCCGGTGATCCACCCCACGGCCGGTGCCACGGTCGTCGGGGCGCGCGGCCCCCTGATCGCGTACAACGTGAACTTGGCGACGAACGACCTCGCCCTGGCCCGGGCCATCGCGAAGAAGATACGGGCGAGCAGCGGAGGTTTCCCGGCCATCCAGGCCAAGGGCTTCGCGTTGGAGGACCGCGGTCAGGTCCAGGTCTCCATGAACGTCCTGAACTTCCGGGTGACCTCCATCCCGACCGTCTTCGAAGCCATTCGGAAAGAGGCCGAGGCCGCGGGCGTCGCCATCGCGGAGAGCGAGATCGTCGGGTTGGTTCCCCTTGACGCCCTCCTCGACTCCGCGGAGGCGTTTCTCGCCCTCAAGAACTTTAGCCGGGATCAAATTCTGGAGCGGAGGCTGTGGGAGTAGACCTTGGCAGCTCGGTCGATGCGTTCCTGGAGGACCTCGCCTCGCGTCGTCCCACGCCGGGCGGGGGGAGTGCCGCAGCGCTCGTGGCATCCGTCGCCGGGGCCCTCGGGTCCATGGTGTGCCGCTTGACCATTGGGAAGAAGGGGTACGAGCAGGTGGAGGATGCGTTTCGAGGGTACGCGGGGCAACTCCGAGAGACCCGTCAGCGCCTGCATGCCCTCGTCAGCGAGGACGCGGACGCCTTTGAGGCGGTCATGGCCGCGATTCGGATGGATCGGTCGACCCCCGAGGAGAAAGAGGCGCGGACAGTGGCGATTCAGACGGCCCTGAAAGGGGCGGCAGAAGTGCCCCTCGAGACGGCCCGTCACTGCGGCAATCTGTTGCGGCTTCTCCGGGAGATGTCAGAGGACGCCAACAAGAACGCCATTTCGGACGTGGGCGTGGCTGCCCACATGAGCCTGGCAGCCCTGCGTAGTGCGTTCCTGAACGTCAACATCAACCTGGCGTCCATCTCCGATGCTGCGTTTGTGACCAAGCTTCGCGCGGAGGTTAAGCGCTTGGAGCGAGGGGCAGTGAAGAACCACAAAGCGGCCGTCGCTACGGCCGAGAAGCGGCTTTGACGGTTCGCCGCCGCAGAGCAGGAATCCTTATTCTGTCGGAGGCTTGTCCTTGCGATCCCGATGGCCCGCGTGAAGGCCGCCCGCGGCACGAAACTCCGATGCAAAGGATGGCGGCAGGAGGCCCTCCTCCGGATGATGGAGAACAACCTCGAGAACGCCGAGCGGCCGGACGACCTCATCGTCTATGGGGGGACGGGGCGAGTCGCCCGGAGTTGGGAGGCCTTCGAGGCCATGCATCGCCTGCTGCAAGAGCTGGAGGCCGACGAGACCCTCCTGGTCCAGTCCGGCAAACCTGTGGGGGTGTTTCGGACCCAAACCAGCGCCCCCCGCGTCCTCATCGCAAACGCGAACCTGGTCCCCCGCTGGGCCACCTGGGACCACTTCTGGGGATTGGAAGCCGCCGGCCTCATGATGTTCGGCCAGATGACGGCGGGATCGTGGGCCTACATCGGGACCCAGGGAATCATCCAGGGGACCTACGAGACCTTCGCCGCGAGCGCCCGGCAGGATTTCGATGGCAGCCTCGAAGGCCGAACGGTTCTGACGGGAGGCCTCGGGGGCATGGGAGGCGCCCAACCCCTGGCCGTGACGATGAATGGAGGTGCTTGCCTCGCCGTGGAGGTGGATGAGGAGCGGGCGCGTCGCCGCTTGGACGCTGGGTTCTGTCGGGAGTTAACCCATGACCTGAGCGAAGCCACGAGCATCGTTCAGGATGCGGCCGAAGCGAAGGAGCCCGTCTCTGTTGCCCTCATCGGCAACTGTGCGGAGGTTCACCCGGAGCTCGTGCGTCGGGGTTTCCGCCCCGACGTGGTCACCGACCAGACCTCCGCGCATGACCCGCTCGAGGGCTACATTCCCGTAGGCCTCAGCGTCGAAGACGCAGCGGAATTTCGTGAGGCCGATCCCGAAGAGTACCTCCGCCGGTCACGGCGATCCATCGTGGACCATGTGAGGGCCATGCTCGCCTTCCAGGAGGCGGGCTCTGTCGTCTTCGAGTACGGAAACAACATTCGCGGGCAAGCCCGGGACGCAGGACTGGAACAGGCCTTCGGCTTTGAGGGCTTCGTCAAGCTCTACATTCGCCCCATGTTTACGGAGGGTCGGGGACCTTTCCGATGGGTGGCGATCTCAGGAAATCCCGATGACATCCTCCGGACGGACGAAGTGGTCCTTGAGCTCTTCCCGGGCAACCTGCAACTCACCCGCTGGATTCGCCTCGCCGAGAAACACCTGCCCTGGGAGGGGCTTCCGGCCCGCGTGTGCTGGCTGGGTTTCGGCGAACGTGCGCGCTTCGCCACCCGAATCAACGACATGGTGGCGGCCGGGGACCTCGAGGCGCCCATCGTAATCACCCGCGACCATCTCGATAGTGGCTCCGTGGCCTCCCCCACCCGGGAGACCGAGGGCATGCGGGACGGTTCGGACGCTGTCGCAGATTGGCCCCTGCTGAACGCGCTCCTGAATACGGCTTCAGGGGCCGACCTCGTGGCGATTCACAGCGGCGGGGGGGTGGGCATCGGGTACTCCATCCACGCAGGGATGACCGTGGTGGCCGACGGGTCG
>JBHHWA010000085.1:0-4986 GCA_046756285.1 Thermoplasmata archaeon | reverse complement strand
CTGGGAAGGAGGCCGACGTCTACCTTGCCGGCTACGGAGGGGATCCGATCGCCATCAAGGTGTACCGACTCTTCCAGACGTCCCGTCGAGGCAGAGGAGGGGCCAAGCTTGACCGCATGTCTTGGCAAGCGGCGCAGGAGTACGACGCGTTATTCCGCGCGTGGAAAGCAGGAACACCAGTGCCCACACCCGCCCGGAGGGTGGAGAACATGTTCTCGATGCGGTACCTTGGCGATGAGGACGGTCCAGCCCCGCGCCTTCAGGACGTTTCGTTGGGAGAACCAAAGGAATTCCTCGCACGAACCCTGTTTGCGACAAAGGCCCTCGTGCGGGCAGGCCAGGTTCACGGCGACCTCAGCGCGTTCAACGTCCTCGTTCATCAATCCCGACCCTGGTTCATCGATTTCTCGGACGCCATCCGGGTGGACCGGTTGGGCGTCAGCCCGTGGAAACGCCTGACACGCGCCAAGGCACGCCTTCGCCGGGACCTGAGGGCACTGCAGGTTTACTTCCGAAGGTATGGGCTAAGCTTCGACGACGAGGAAATCACCTCGCACCTCATTCGAGAGCTGGATGTCACAGGCGTGCTAGGCTAACCCCCGACGGTTCTGGGCCCGCATAGTCGCGTGTTACCGATCACGGCATGAGCCTGTAGAGTCGGAACATGGGATGTTCAACCGGGAGCACGTTGACGGAAGAATACCCGGCCTCCTCGGCGTACCGGCGGAGCGTCGAGGGAGCCATCACGGTTCCCGTGGCCGCGGAGTCCGGCACCGTCATTGCCTGCGGAAGGCAGTGCAGGACACTGAAGTTGTAGAACAGGTGGCCCATGAAGTTCCGGTTTTCCTCCAAGGATTCCCCCACAGCCTCATCGACGACCAAGACCGTTCCCCCGGGGGACGCAAGCGTGCGCATCGTCCGAAGGGCCTTAACGGGGTAAGCAAGGTCGTGAACGACCTCCGTCGCGGTGATCAGGTCATACGGGCCTTCCAAGGATCCTCCTTCGATCGTGGACTCGTGCAGGGTGACTCGGTCCGAGACGCCGTGTGCCTTCGCGTTCTGTCGCGCTTGTCGAATGGAAGCGGGGTCGGGATCCAGGGCGTCTACCGTCGCCTTCGGGAAGCCTAGGGCGAGGCCGATGGCGGCCCACCCTGTCCCACATCCTACGTCGAGGGCGCGGCCCCCTGCTAATAGGCGATCCCGCACGTCGGGCATCGCACCGAGCCAATGGCTGGCGAGGTCGCTCAGGAACAGGGTACGGGACTGGCCTCCTTGGGCCTCCACAAACTCCGATCCGTACCTCTCGTAGGGGACCCCGCCCCCGGTGCGGAAGGCCTCGATCACATCCAGAAGGGCACCAGCAAGCGGTGGCACAAATTGGACGAAAGGAAGCGTGTGGAGAGGATCGTCAGCATCCAAGAGAACGGGGGTGTGAGCCGTGGGAACCTCGAAGCGGCCGGACCGAGTATCATGGTCCAGGTATCCGCCTGCCACCATGGCGCCGAGCCACTCGCGGAGGTATCGTTCCGACAAACCCGTGCGCCTGGCAAGCTCTTCCGACGTCGCCCTTCCTGCCTTGGCGATGGCCTGAAAGAGTCCCAGCCTAAGACCAATGTAGAGCGTCATCGTGCTCATGGCACCGTTGATGTCCTGGACAATTCGGTCCGACAGCGCTTCGCCTGGGTTGGGAGATTCGGCCATTTCAGCCTCCGTCCTGGGGCATTGGTTGACGACTAAAAAGGCATGACGTGTTGACCCGACCATCTCCCTAGGGCCCCACCTCAGAGGGGGAGACCGAACTCAAGCCTGACTTCCCCTTTCTCCACATCTTCGTTCGAATAGTGAGCCGAGTCGAAGCCAATCAGCTCATATCCGAGTTTCATGTAGAAGGCGATCGCCTGAACGTTACAGCTCTGTGTCTCGAGGACCAGCATCCTTGCGCCTCGCTCCTCTGCGACCTTGATTGCGGTCTCCATGAGCCTGGCGCCGATGCCACGGCCTCGGTGCTCTTCCTCAACGAGGAGCTGCCATACACGCATTCGATTGTTCCATCCCTGATAGCCTGTCTCCAGCCAGCCCACACGTTTCCCGCCTACTTCCGCCGCAAAGACTCTTGGCTCCTCCACATGCTCTTCAAAGAGATGACCGATAGATTGCTTCTCAATGTTCTCAGGCAGCTTCGCCAAGGCCAGACGCGCGGACCACGAAGATTCCCCCCGAGTGACTCGTAGGGCGTAGTGACTGCCCGTCTTGTAACGGTAGTGCAGTTTGATCGAAGCTCCCTCCTGCTGCCCAAGCGGAACGATCGCTACTTCGGCGTAGGTCTCGCCGTCCTTCCGGGCCATGAACAACGTCTCCTGAAGGGAGCCAGAAGCCGCCGATCGAGATGAAGCGTGCGTTTGACCCGCACTGCCGGGCCTGTGTGCGAGTGCGGCGGCCAGGATTCGAACCTGGGAACCCCTACGGGACTAGGCCCTGAACCTAGCGCCGTTGACCTGGCTTGGCTACCGCCGCGTGGCCGTCGGAATCGCTGGGGTTTACTTAAGCTTCCTGACCAACCCGAGATCGGCCACGGACCAGGCCGTATCCGGCAAGCAGAATGGCGAGAATCGAGGCAGCACCTGCCCCCAGGACGACCCACGCAAAGAAGAGCCCACTCCCCTCCTCAATCGCCATCAATGATGGGCCGAAGCCTCCGGTGTGGTCGAAGGCGATGTAGGCCCCCAAGAATCCAAGAACGATGACCACGGCATAGCCCGCCGGTTCTTGGCGCACGCTCAAAGCGATGGCCATCAACCAGACGATACTGAGAAGCCCGGAGGTCACACCGATCACGATCTGATTAAAGATGTCCGAGTCGCCCCGCGAAAAGTCGTCGATGAGGTGCAACAGCACGAAGAAGGCCGCTACGAAAGACGTCGCGACCAACGCCCACCACCAAAATGGCTTCTCTCGCTCCAACGTGACCTCCAATGATTCAATGAGCCTGAGCAGCCCTTTAAGCGTTTGACCTGCGCGGTTGCCGGTTTCGAAGGCTCAGGGAGGTCGGAAGGCCTTAATGGGGCGGGGCCCGTCTCCTCCTCATGGTCAACTGCCCGATTTGCAAGGGCACGGAGAATGACCACGTCTTCAGCGAACCCCGAGAGTTCCGGGGGAAGCATTACCAGTACGGCGTCTACTACTGCCCCCGCTGTGGCGTGAAGTTTAGCTTCTACACGCCCTTAGAAGTCCCGGAGCCCGTTGAGGAGGCCGCCGAAGAAGCGCCGACCCCGCCTTCTTCGGAATCCTAGAATCAGTCTTGATAGCAGGGGCACTAGCTATAAACCCCGCCGAGAGCCAGACTTCCGTCCGTGGAGTGCGGGTCTCTTCCCCCTAGCTGGCCCTTCGGGCTCACCCCTGCAACGGGAGGTCTCGGATGAGCCCGGAGCCGGGGAACAGCGAGTCTGTCTCGGGGGTCCGTCGGGCCTTCCGACGTCTTCTACATCTCTTTCGGAGGAAGCGGCTCCCCCCCACCGACATCCAGGTGGAGGTCCAGGCGGACATCGGCGATCGTGTCGCTGCCATCAAGTTCCTGGCGGACACCCAGGGTCCCTGGAAGGCCCTCCTCGAACAGGTCGAGAACGCCATCGATGAGTATCCGGAAGGATACCCGATTCGAGGCCCCATCGAGGTCCGCATCGTCAAGCGTGGCGCTGCTTCGTACATCACCATCCGTGACCGAGGCCGCGGTTTTGTCCCAGACGAGCGAGGGCTCCCGGACTTCGAAGGCGTCGCCACCCGCGTCGCGAAGTCGTTCAAAGGACGGCTCGCGGACTATCAAGGGGTCCAGGGGGAGTTCGCAGTGGGGCTCTTTGGCTTCCGAACCATCGGTCGGGAGATCGTCATCGAGAGCACCACAGACTACGCCGGCTACCCACATCGGGCCCGCGACTATCGTCTTCCGAGCAAGGGCACGTCCCCCACGTCCGTCATGACCATCGACGGGGAGACCCTCACCGCGAAGATCGGCAGAGCCGAGACTCAGCGGCGGTCGGCGGGAACCACCATCGCCATACGAAAACTCCTCAACCCCCGCATCTGGACCGCTGCCAAGGTCAAGAAGGCCATCGAGGAAGAGATGTGGGACCGACTCATGGAGAAGGGTCTGGCCGTCCACGTGTTCGACGGCCGCCGGTCCTTCCAGGTTCTCCCGAAGGCCCGCCCCTTCGAGGGCGCCCTCTTTCCCACCACCTCGGTGGACACGCCCCACGGCCCCATCCAGCTGGAGCTTTACGTCTTGGAGAAGGAGGACCCCAAGGCAGTCGTCCCGGTCCTCCGGGCTAAGGAGAGGGGGTCGGGGGCCACCCGTGTCTACCCGAACCTCGCAGCGTTGGAGGAGTTCCGGGGTCCCCCCTGGACCCTGCGCCGTCTTCAAGGCTGGATTCGTTACGATGCCGCTATCCTATCCGGACCCACCCGGGCGGAGTTCTTCCAGGATGAACGCTACCACGCCTTCGTCGAGGCGCTGAGGGGGTTGGAAGGGGAGATTGCCCACGTCATCGAAGTCCAGGACGCCCAGCGGGAGCGCCGGGGTCTTCGGCGCATTCTCAAGGAACTCCGGGGTGACCTGGAACGGGTGTGTCGCGAGCTCCCTCACCTCGATATCTTCCGCATCGCTCGTGATCGACCCGATTCCCTCTTCATCTCCCCCCCCGCGGGAGCTCGACAAGATGGCAAGGGGAAGCGGAAGTCCGCCGCCAAGCCCAGGGGGACCGGAGGTCCTCCTCGCCCCCGTCGGAGAAGTCTCGTCGGGCTCCCCCCGCCCACCTTCGTGGCCAACGGATTTGCCTGGCGCTCACGATACATCCCCACGGCGCACCTCGTTGAAATCAACAAGGCCCACCCCGATTACGAACGGGAGAGCGTCACCCACCGCCGGTGGTACCGGTATCTGCTCAAGCTCTACACGAAGGAACTGGTCCTCCAGTGTTACCACGGGTCGGAGGA
>JBHHWA010000084.1:0-4991 GCA_046756285.1 Thermoplasmata archaeon | reverse complement strand
CTTCCAAGGCATCGAGGAAAGCCAATAGCCCGGGTTCAAATCCCGGCGCCTGCATCCGATTTCATAGACCAATTGATGAACGGGCCCCGCACAAAACGGCGGAACCATGCCTCTTCCCTGACACGCAAGATGCGGAAAAGGTGGGCGCCAGCTCACACTCGCGATTCCCGCGCGAGCCGCGATGGTGCGCATCGAGCAGGGGACGACGTCGGGTCTTCCCATCTCGCGGATGGAAACCCGCAGGCCGGATGATTTTCATCCTCCACGCTTGTACTTGAACCACAAGGCACCGGCAACGATCAGAAGCGGTGCCAAAATAAATCCCCCCAACACGATGGAGAAAGCAGGCTCATGCAGAGTATATAGCACCCCGTATAGCACCATGTATCCAAGGATCCCGTAGAGGACCAACAGAAACACCACGAGAATCCCGGTGGCGACAATGCCGGCGATGGTGCGAGCGACCTCTACGATCCTCAACGCCACCGTGGGACTCCCTCCGCATAACTGGGAAGGAGGGACACGACTTGACGGTTGCGGCGGCAGAAGATCTAGGGTGGAGCCGAAGGGCCTCTCTTTCGCACACTTGATAAAAGCAGCACAATGCCGCCCCAGAAGAGAACGGTGCCGAGAACCGCCGCAACGGAGAAGGGGTCACCCTGGAGTGCGAAGAATGGTACGTAGAATACCAAAACCTCGATCATTTGCCCGAGAGTAAGGTTACCACTCATCCCGAAGACGGCTAGAGGACCGAAGAGGAGAACGCCCAGGATTACTCCCGCAATCAGGGTGCCCGCTCCCGTGATTCTCCGTGCCATCAGACCGGTTTCTGGTCGTCCGAGCGTGACGAAGCCAAAGATCATGAGGACCAATGCAGAGACCATTATCGTCCAGGCCACGTTGTTGGTCAGCGAAGGGACAACAGGGGTGAGAAAGCCGAGGATGGTCCCGCCGACCAGGGTGGCGCTGCCCAGCCATACGACCCTCTGTATTACGAGACTCCCCTTCGTCTGGCACGTGATGGCACGCCTTGACACTTGCGGTATGTGGGCAGGCTTCCGGCACCCGCATCCGTCGGAGGGCCGAGCTCCGCAGGTCCCCGGTGAAGGCGACTTCGAGGGCTCCCAGTAAGGCTCAAATAGCGAATGCCCTCATACGGCCGCCGGAAGGGATGGGAATGGTCACTGATGATTCCGAGTCCAGAGGGCTCTCTCGCTCCCGAATCCGAAGGCGTCTCAAGAAGGCTTCCCGACACCTGAAGAAGGGGGAGCGGGACCAAGCCCGCGATGACCTGCGGGCGGCCCTGGACCTCTTTCCTGCGTCCCTGGAGGTATTCGTTCCGGGCACCTTGTCCCTCCTCTTACAGGCCGCGGAAGTGGCGGGCGCCCTCGATGGCTCGGTAAAGATCGCGAACCTGTTACGGACCTACCTAAGGCGGGGGGCCGAGGATCCTGCGGCATACGGCGCCCTCGTCCGAACCCTCGTAGCGGCGCAGAAGGAGGAGGAAGCCCTCGAGGTCTGCGACGAAGGTCTCGCCCGACTCCCCGCCGACGATTCCCTCCACCTCCTCAAGGCAGAGGTTCTCCGTGGACTGGGGCGCGACGAAGACGCGCGGGCTGTCCTTTGGGCCGCTGCCGAAGGGGGAGGGGCATGGAGAGAGGCGCTGTCCGTCCTCACCGACTTGGAGGGGCCTTCTTCCCGCCTCGCCGCAGTGCGTGGGAGCCGCCTCGAGTCGGAGGGCGACTTTCCCCGCGCCCTGGAGTCCTACCGAGTGGCCCTGAACCAGGATCCTCGATGCGTGGACGCCCTGGAGGGGCAGGCGCGCATCCACTTGGCGGAGGGAGACCACGCGGCGGCCTACGACGCACTCGAAGAGTCCCTTACCATCGAGTCCACCCGGGCGCCGGTGTGGGAGATGAAGGCGCGCGTAGAGGCGAGCCGGGGGGAGACGGATACAGCCATCCGATCTTTCCAGGTCAGCCTGCGCTACGATCCCCGGCGGATCGACGCCGTCACCTTCCTGGGTTCGCTCCTTCACGAGGCGGGACGGGACGACGAGGCGGCGGAATATTTCGAGGCGGCCGCAGATGTGGCCGAGCCGGATGTCGCATTCCTCGAGGGGTGGAGACAGGCCCTCGTGGCCCTCGGTGCGTGGGAGGAGTACCGGGCCGTCACCCGAAGTCTCTTGGAGGCTGATTCCGGGCGGACAGACCTGCGTGTCGACGAGGCCTGGAGCTGGTTCGAGACCGGCGACGCACCAAAGGCCATGGAGCTCCTCGCGGTGTATCTCGAGAATTCCCCTGACGGCACGGCCCTTCGTAAGGCCGGGGAGCTCGCATTGCGCATGGAGGCGTGGGACCTGGCCCTCCGGGCCGGGGAAGAGACCCTTCGTCGTCATCCGGACCATCGAGGAGGCATCCGATGTCTGGCCCTCGCCCTCCGTGGACTCGGCCGCAACGGGGAGGCTCTGAAAATACTCTCCCGCGGACATCGACTCTACGGCGACCTGGAGTCACTCCAGCTAAGGCGGGAGATCTTGCGGGATGAAGGAGACCCAAAAGCCCTGTTCCAATGCTGCGAAGCCATCCTTCGCCTGACGCCCGAGGCGGTCGACGTGTACCTCGAGATGGCCGGTCTCGCCGCCTCCCGGGGAAAGCGCCGTCGGGCCTTACGGGTCTGCGAGCGGGGACTGAAGGCCGTACCTGAAAACGAGGATCTGCAGCTGGAGAAGGGGCGCCTTCTACACGACGAGGGACGGCCCGACGAGGCGTACCGGGTTTTCGATGATGTCATCGAGACGAACGGGGAGAGTCCCCGCGCCTGGAAGGGTCGCGGCCTCGCCCTATACGCGCTGAAGGACTACCCGGGAAGCGCCGCGGCCTTCGCGCGGGCCGCCGAGTTGGCCAGGGACCCCGAGAGTTGGTACTATCAGGGCCTCTGCCTCCGGGCGACGGACCTGGCTGAGGAGGCCCTCGGGGCCTTTGACAAGGCGGTCGAGGACGGCGGGGAGGGGATCTGGTGGGTGGCCCGTGGCTCATGTCTCCAGGACAATGGGAGGTTTCGGGACGCCCTCCACTCGTACGAGCAGGCCTTGGAGGCAGACGATTCGCTTGACCGGGCGCTCCTCGGGAGGGCGGAGTGCCTCCTCGAACTCAATGACCCTCGGGCGGCGCTTCGCGTTCTCGACGGCGTCCCCCTGGAGACGGCATCCCGTCGCGACTTGTTGCTTACGAAGATTCGTTGCCTCGAACGCTTGGAGAGGTTCCAGGAGGCCCTGGAGGTCGCCGCGGCCTTGACAGGGGCCGACCCCAGGGAGGCCGAGGGGTGGATGCTCCGGGCCCGATTCGCCCATGCGCTGGGCCTGACGACGGAGTCCCGACTCTGCTGGTCGGAGGCCGCGAAGCTGAGGCCCCAGGACCCCGCTCCGAAGGTAGAGGAGGCGGACATGCTTCTCGAGATTGGGGACGCCGAAGGGGCGCTGCGACTCAGCGACGAGGCGCTGGCCTTGGACCCGAGGAACGAAGGGGCCGCCGTTTCCCGCGGACGGGCCCTCGCGGCCCTGGGAAACGACGAAGCGGCCGTCCGGGCCTTCGACGCCGCCCTGGCCCTCCATCCCGGCTTGGAGGAAGCCCGTCGGGGGAGGGCCCTGAGCCTCGCACGGGCGGGGAAGTTCGAGCGAGCGCTCCAGGAAGTGGAAGAACTCGGGACCCAGGATCCCACGGACACGCAGACGTACCTCTTGAAGGCCCGCATTCTCTCCGAGTCCGGCCAGTGGGAGGACGGGCTCCGGGCCCTCAATCAGGCTCTCTACTATGGCGGAGGGAACGCCGAAGTGCTGGCCGCCAAGGGCCGGACGCTGGGCGAGCTGGGACGCGTGGAGGAGGGCATCAAGCTCCTCGAGAGTGCCGTGACGGACGAGCATGCGGATCCCCGCCTGACCAATGCCCTGGCCGGCCTCTTAATTCAGGGAGGGCGCTTTGAGGAGGCCCTCGAACGCCTTCCGGGAGTGGGAGAGGGCGACGCGCTGGGCCACGAGGCGACGCTGCTGCGTGCCGAAGCCCTTGGGGGGATGGCACGTTGGGACGAAGCCTGGGAGGTCCTCGGGTCGGCGTCCGGAATGGGTCCCCTTCCCTCTTCAACGTGGATTCATCTCTCGGCCCTCTACGAAGAGCAGGGGGATGTCGCAGGGGCCATCGCATGCTACGACCGAGCCCTTGAGGTCGATGGTCGCGATCTAGAACTCTGGAAAGGCCGGGCTCGCCTCTGCGCCCTGCAGGAACGTTGGCCCGAGGCCCTGGAGTCCTACGGAACGGCCGACGAGTTGGGCCCGGAGGACGAGGAGGTCCTATCCGGCCTCGGCCGGGCGTACACGGAGGTCGACCTCTTCGACGAGGCCCACGAGGCGTACCGTCGGGCCCTCGCCGTAAACCCCGCCAGTGGGACGGCGGCCCGGGGGCGCGAGGAGGTGGAGGCCCGACGCCATGCACGGCGCGTCGAGGGGTACGCGTTCCGAATCCTGCAGTTCGAGCTCACCCATGGCCGCCCGGCAACGAAGGAAGAGGCCTTCCGCTACTGCGACGTGCCCATGGAACTCCTGCCCGACGTGCTGGAGTACGTGAACGAACCGCCCGCGTTGGACATCCTGTCCCTCGATGAGGGGGAGATCCGAACCCTCGAGGCGCAATCGCGGGACGTCCTCGTTGGGACCGAGGGGACCGGCCTCCCCCGCCTCGCCGACGTGGTCCAGGACTTCCCCGAAATGGCCCCCGCCGAGGCCCGACGGGTGCTCGAGTACATCCAGGGGGTGGTGGATACCGACCTGCCTCAGGAGGACACGCCGGGGCTGGAGCGCCTGATGAAGCTCGGCATGGAACTGCCGGACCATGACCGAGAGACCTTGGTCCTCGCGCGGGAGCTGGGTGTGGGCGCCCACCAAGCGAAGATGGTGGAGCTGGCCCTCCAGCGCTTCGAGGAACCGGCTTCCCCGGGCT
>JBHHWA010000083.1:0-4991 GCA_046756285.1 Thermoplasmata archaeon | reverse complement strand
AGGGGGAGGAGAAGCTCACGCTGTGGGTGACCTCGCAGAACCCCCACATTCATCGTCTCGTCCTGGCCGCGTTTGTCCTCGGTATCCCCGAGAACAAGATTCGAGTCATCGCCCCGGACGTAGGAGGGGCCTTTGGGAGCAAGATCCCGGTCTACCCATGGGAAGCCGTCGTATCTCATCTCGCCATTAGGCTGGGTCGTCCCATCAAGTGGGTGGAGAGCCGGACGGAGAATTACCAAGCGACGACTCACGGTCGGGACCATGTCCAGTACGTCCAGTTGGCCGCAAAGAATGACGGAACGATCCTGGGTTTCAAGATCAAGGCCCTCGCGAACATGGGTGCCTATCTGTCCACCGCCGCGCCCGGGGTTCCGACGATTCTCTTCGGTTTCCTCCTCGGCGGTGCCTACACGACGAAGGCGACCCTGGCCGAGGTCGTGGGGGTCTTTACGAACACCACCCCCACGGATGCCTACCGGGGCGCCGGCCGGCCCGAGGTCATGTTCGCGGTGGAGCGGATGGTCGACATCTTGGCCCGGAAACTAGACATGGACCCCGTGGAGCTCCGCCGAAAGAACTTCATCTCTCCGGACGCCTTCCCGTACCAGGTTCCCTCGGGATTGACCTTCGACAGCGGGAACTACCCCGGGACCCTCGACAAGGCCCTGAAGGTGTTGGACTACGAGGCGTTCCGAAAGGAGCAAGCGAAGGCGCGCGAGGAGGGCCGCCTCCTCGGAATCGGCTTCTCCACCTACCTGGAGTTGTGCGGCCTGGCCCCCTCTCCGGTCGCCACCGCAACCGGTTTCCAGGGAGGGCTGTGGGGCAGCTCTGTCTGTCGGATGCTTCCCACCGGCAAGGTCTCCATCGTCAGCGGGATGCACGCCCACGGGCAGGGAGAGGAGACTACCTTCGCCCAGATCGCCGCGGACGAGCTCGGCGTGCCCGTGGAGGACGTCGAAATCGTGCACGGGGACACCGACATGACCCCCATGGGCATGGGATCCTACGGCAGCCGCACGCAGGCCGTCGAGGGCGGATCGGTTGTCCTCTCGGCCCGCAAAGTGGTGGCCAAGGCGAAGAAGATCGCGGCCCATCTCTTGGAGGCCCGCACCGAGGACCTGGACTTCGAGGGGGGGAAGTTCTTCGTGAAGGGAGCCCCGGACAAGGCCAAGACCATTCAGGAAGTCGCCTTCGCGGCGTATATGGCTCAGAGCTTGCCGGAGGGGGTGGAGCCCATCCTGGAGGCCACCACCTTCTACGACCCCACCAACTTCACCTTCCCCTTCGGGGCCCACATCTGCACGGTGGAGGTGGACCCGGAGACCGGCGAGGTGGAGATCCTACGCTATGTGGCCGTGGACGACTGCGGGACGCAGATCAACCCCCAGATCGTGGAGGGGCAGGTTCACGGGGGCGTCCTCCAAGGCGTGGCCCAGGCCCTCTGGGAGGAAGCCCGTTACGACGAGGAGGGGAACCTGCTGACCGGCAGCTTCACGGAATACCTGGTGCCCACGGCACTGGAGGGCCCCGCGATCGAGACCGACCACACGGTCACGCCTTCTCCGCACAACCCCCTAGGGGCGAAGGGCGTGGGCGAGACGGGTGCCATCGCCGCATCCCAGGCAGTCATCAACGCTATCGTGGACGCCTTGGAGCCCTATGGGGTGGTTCACATCGACATGCCCGCCACTCCCGAGAAGGTGTGGCGCCTCATTCAGGGATCGTAGCTTCTCACCCGGCAGGGGCCCCGCCCTGGTCGCCCTCGGTACCCGTCACCCCGAACGAAGCCATCGGCGAGCTCGGCGATCGTTTACGCACGGCAACGACGGGTCGTGCAAAGTAGCGGCTGTAGTGATCCCGCCGTGCAAGGGCCGTGGGGGGAATCAACAGGTCCACATGGGGAAGGGCCCGCCTCATCCCCGCTACCTCCGCCTGGAAGTCGGAGCGCTCGGCGTACGGGTTCATCCACAGGAGAAGGAAGGCGCGGCGTCGGAGGGACGCCATCTGATCCTGCAAGAGGTCCAGATTGCCCACGTCCCACCCGTCGCTCAGGATGAGCACGACGGTCCGCCCGTCGACCGCGGATCCGTGGCGTCGTTGAAAGTCCGCGAGGCACCGCCCGATCTGCGTGCCTCCCCCCGCCCGCGCGAGCCTCTCGGACACGTATTGGACCGCCTCGCGATAGGGGCGACCGCGTAAGGTGGCCGTCAAGGGCCAGAGCTCCGTACTGAAGGCGTAAAGCTTTGTGGAGGGGATCGCCCGAAGGAGGGCGTACACGATGCCGAGGAGGAGGGGTCCGTGTCCCTCCATGCTCCCACTCACGTCCCACAGGACGACCAAGCGGGTCCGTTGCAGCTTCCTGCGATGCCGCCGGACGGCAAGCCACTCGCCCCCGTATCGGAGGCTGGCCCGCGTCGTTCGCGGGAAGTCCACGGCCCCTCGGCGGCTGGCAACGCGCCTTCGCCCCTCCAGCGTCGCCGCCCATCGCCGGAACCGCCGGGCCAGTCGTTTCATCGTGTCGAGCTCGCTTCGGCTTGGCATCTCGAGGTCCCTGGGGCCGGGAGGCGCCTCGGGGCTGTAGACGAGAAGGCGTAGGCGATCGATGCTCCAAGGAACCCGATTCCGACCCGCGCGGACACGCGCCCGCTGCGTACCCCAGGCCTCCTCGACGTTGTCGGGCGGTGGGGGTACAGGAGGTCGGGCGGGAGGTCTCCTCCGTTGCCCTGGTGAGGCGCGCACCGTGCCATACCGGGTCCAATACTCTTCGAAGGTCTTCTCGAAGGCCGGGAAGTCCTCGGCCCGCTTAACCAGGGTCGTCCGACAGGCTAGGTGGAATTCTCGTTTTCGCAAGCGATCCACGTGGTCGAGAGCCCTCGCGAGGTCCAGCTCTTCGCCGAGCCCGACAGGCACGCCTCGGGCCCGCAGCAACCTGAAGAACCCGGCCAGGCGGCGGGAAAGGACGCCTCGGCCCGTCTGCATGTGGTCCGTCCTCATGACCCCAGCAACAGGTCGACCTTCTCCTCGAGCAGTCTCAGGTCCTCCGCCTCTTTCGCCACGAACCCGAGGGTCTCGAGCAGGGTCTCCTTGTCCACGTGGTCAACCCCGAGGGCGAGCAGGGCGGCTACCCAGTCGAGGGTCTCCGAGATCCCCGGCTTCTTGAGGACGTCCTCTTCGGTGCGAACGCCCTGGACGAAGGCAAGGACCTCCTCGGCGAGGCCCTCGTCGAGATCGGGCACACGACGGTGAAGGATGGCAAGCTCCTTCTCCCACGAAGGGTAATCGATGTACAGATAGAGACAGCGCCGCTTCAGGGCGTCGCTCAACTCCCGCGTGCGGTTGGACGTGATCACCACGAAGGGGACCCGCTCCGCGCGCACCGTCCCGATCTCCGGAATCGTGACCTGGAACTCGGAGAGGAACTCCAGGAGGAGGCCCTCGAACTCCTCGTCGGCCCGGTCGATCTCGTCGATGAGGAGGGTAGGGGGCCGCGGCCCATCGTGGTCGAGGGCCTGGAGGAGGGGACGTCGAAGGAGGAACTTCTCGCTGAAGATCTCGGCCTCCAGCTCGGCTGGGTCCTTTCGCTTCTCCTGCAGGCGAATCGCGAGGAGTTGCTTGGGGTAATTCCACTCGTAGAGGGTGGCTTCGGCGTCCAACCCCTCGTAGCACTGGAGGCGGATGAGGTCGGTGTCGAGGGCCTCGGCGAGGGCCCGGGCGATGTCGGTCTTCCCGCACCCCGGCTCGCCTTCGACGAGGAGGGGCTTGCCGAGCCTCACGGCGAGGTAGACGGCCATGGCGATGGGACGATCGGCGACGTACTCCTTCCTCTCAAAAGCATCGATGACCTCCTCGGGTTTCGTAAACGGTGTCTCTTCCGCCATCCATTCGCCCTTCCTGGGGTATCTTAGGCTTCAAATGCTCCCATCGGATGAAAGCCCTTTCGTTTGGGTCCCCGAAGCCAGGCCCGAAGCGCTAGGTCCTCCCCGTCTCCAGGGGAATCGGCTTCGTTCCCCCTGGGTCCCGTTTCGGGAAGTCCCGGATGTAGGCCCCGTAATAGGGGACGCGGTTCGCGACGACCTGGCGGAAGGCCGCCCGAATCCCCTCATCGGATGCCCCTCGGGTGGCGAGCAGGTCGTCGTTCCGGTTCAGGCAGCCCTTGAGCTTCCCGTCGTGGGTCAGGCGGATGCGGTGGCAGTTCTCGCAGAAGGCCTGGTTGTACACGGGGTCGACGATTTCCACGCGGGCTCCCTTCAGGCAGTAGATCCGACGGCTGTGGGCCCGGCGGATGTCGATGCGGTCCGCTTGGGCGGCCAGCCAGGCCGCCACCCCGTCGATGTCCACCATCCAGTCCTCGTGCCCCGTGAGTTCGGGCATGTACTGGATGAGCTGGAGGACGAGGCCGCCTCGGCCCTTCTCGACGTACTCCAGCATCTGGGGAATCTGGGGCAGGGTGTACTTCATCACGACCATGTTCAGCTTCACGGGGGTGAGGCCCACCTCAAGGGCGCGGGCGATGCCCTTCAGGACGGGGTGAATGTCCGCGCCGCGGACGGCCTTGAAAACCTCGGCGTGGATGCTGTCGATGGAGATGTTGACGCGCCTCAGCCCCGCCTCCCGGAGGCGTTCGGCGCGGGGGGCAAGCATGGAGCCGTTGGTGGTCAGGGAGACGTCCGGAATGTGCCTCGCACTCCGGGCGACGATTTCCTCCAGGTCCGGGCGCACCATCGCCTCCCCCCCAGTGAGGTGGAGGCTGGTGAAGTCGAACTCCCGTGCGATGCGAACGACCCGTTCGATCTCCTCGGGCGCCAACTCCTCGTCGTGGGGGTCCCCGGGTCGTTTGATGGCGCCCAGACCCTCGTTGTGGCAGTAGATGCAGGAAAAGTTGCACCGCCTCGTCACCGACACGCGAAGGTCGGTGGCCTCGCGGCCGAAGCGGTCGACGAGGACCATGCCGGCGATAGTCGTCCCCGAAGTAAGAACTTAACGGGCTCTCG
>JBHHWA010000082.1:0-5045 GCA_046756285.1 Thermoplasmata archaeon | reverse complement strand
AGGCGGGAGGGAGGAGGTGGGTGAAACTAAGGCCTCGAAAGCCTCGCGAAGATATTAGGCGGACCGAAGGCTATATTGAGTCTCGCGCTGGGGGCCGGAGGGAGCGACAATGCCGTTGTACATGGATATCCACAGGAACGTGGAAGACCTGACGGGGGAGGCGGTTCGCCAGGCCCACGCCGCAGACCTGAAGGTTCAGGAAAAGCACGGGGCGGAGTACATCAAGTACTGGTTCAATGAGGAATCCGGCTTCGTCTCGTGCCTCTTTCGAGCCCCGAGTAAGGAGGCTGGCCGGGCCGTCCATAAGGAAGCCCACGGCCTCGTGACCGACGAGATCTACGAGGTCAGAGAAGGCGAGTGATCTCCTCACTCCTTGTCTCAGGCCACCCCCTTGATCCGGAGCGGGGGCCCTTCCTGAGACAGGACCTTGACGCGCGTTGTCGGCCCAACGCCTTCCGCGCGGAGGGCCACGGTGCTCGATCCGACACTGACGTTCGAAATCTCCAGAGGACCGGCATCGGGAGAGAGATGGGGGTCGAGGCGGAGGATCCCCGAAGACGCATCGGGTTCCATGCCGAGAAGTGTGCGGAGAAGCAGCGGGGGAGCGCCCGCCGCCCAGGCCTGGAGATCACATGCCTGTTGAATGCCCTGAGGTCCCCCACCCCTCGAGCGAGACATGCCGCCAAAGAGTTCGGGGAGCCGGTACTCGAAGCTCTCGGCCGCGGACGCTAACGCCTCGCAGAGTCGCGCGGCCTTCGCTCGGTGTCCCATACGCGCCAAGCCGAAGGCAATCAGGGAGTTGTCATGGGGCCACACGGATCCATGGTGGTAGCTTGTGGGGTCGTAGTAGGGGGCGTGCACGGAGAGCGTCCGCACCCCCCAACCTGAGTAAAGGTCCTCCATGAACAGGCGATCGGCGACATGATCTGCTTGTGCCGGGGTCAGCAGCCCACACATCAGTAAGTGGCCGGGGTTGGAGGCGACAAGGGGAATGCGCTCCCCACGTCCTTCGAGGGCAATGGCGTAGGTTCCTTCCTCGTCCATCCAGTAGGCGGGGTGGAACCGGTCCCGCAGGGCCTCCGCTTCCGCCATCCAGCCCGCTGCCTCTCCGTCCTCGCCCAGGGCCGTCGCGATCTCTGCCAAGCCGCGTAGACCCCAGAACGCATACCCCTGGGCTTCGCAGGGAGCGATGGGAGGGTCGGGTTGGCGGCCATCAAGCCGGAGGATACCGGCCTCACCGTCCTTCCAGCCTTGATGGCGGAGAGCAGGGGGGTCCCCTCCCCGGTAGCTCAGAAACCCCAGGGGACCACGGAGTTGCTCGACGACATGGTGGGCCGCCGCCTGGGCGAAGGGATACATGGCCCCACAAAAGACCAGGTCCCCCGTCCAGCGATAGACCTCGTGGAGGAGGCAGAGGAACAGGGGCGTGGCGTCCACGGTGCCGTAGTACGGGCCGTAGGGCGTGATGCCGGCCGTTGCCAACTCCCCTCGGCTGAGCTCATGAAGGACCTTGCCGGGCCCCTCCGCGCGGAAGGGCTCCTGCTTTTGCCCCATCCGATTGCCGAGGACTTGGAGAATCTCCATGCTCAGCCGCGGGTTGAGGTGTACCGTCTGGAGCCCGACGATGAGGCTGTCCCGCCCAAAGAGTGTGGCATACCACGGCAGGCCCGCCGCGGGCACCTCGAGTCCGTCTACCCGTATGAGCAGGGTCAGGAGGTCCTCGATGGCCTGGGTTGTCCAACGCGCCAGCGGGTTCTCTCCCTCGATCTGCCCCCAGTCCCGGCTCTTCCTCGAGCGGTCTTCGCGAACTTTCTCTGCGACGGCGAGGACCGAGGAGAGTTTCTCCACCCGAGGAAGCACTCCAGTTCCGCTCTCCACCCGCACCCTAAGGACTGTCTCTGACCGGGGCGGAAGGTAGAGGTCCCACACGACCCTCCTTCGGTTGAGCCGATTGGGGAGGGGGTCGAAGGTGAGTCGGGTCCACCGCGGGGCCCCATCCGCGCCGCTTCGGGAGAAGAGGACGGATCGACCGGAGAGTTCGACGTGGGGGACACGACGCCGGGGCGGGACCATCCCCCGGACCTCGAATGTGTCGGCAAAGTCGGCGCGAAAGGTCAGGCGTAAGGCCAGTGAGGTCTGCAGGTCCTCGCGGTTCTGAACGCGTAGGCGTTCGAGGAGGTGGGGAGCCAGCACACGGTCCCGGATGACGTGGGTCGTCGGACCGAGCGGTCGGTCCACCATGAGTTCAAAATGAGCTCGAGAGGGTTCCGGTACCTCCGCTTCGACGAGGGCGAAGCGGTACGGCCGGGGGGAGAGCGCGTACTCACTCAGGTGCCGCGTGTCCTCCCAGTAGAGCCCCTGCCCCTCGCGGGGCTGCGTGATGTCCCCGCGTGAGTTCGAGTAGAGGAACCCGTTGCCGCCCTTCAACAGCAAGCGGGGGGAGGACCGAGCCACATCCTCACCCGAGTTAGGCGGGGCCCTTTCCGAGGATGGCGTCCGCGATGGTCAGGGCCCGGACGGTTTCTTTCACGTCATGGGTGCGGAGGATGTGGGCGCCGTTATGGGCGGCGAGGACGGCTCCTGCCAAGCCTCCCTCGAGCCGGTCCTCGACCTCGGCGTCCAGCAGCTTCCCGAGGAAGGTCTTCCGGGAGACGCCAACGAGGATGGGGCGTCCTAGACTCCGGAAGGCCCCCAGCTGGCGGAGGATTTGCAGGTTGTGATCCACCGTCTTTCCAAATCCGATGCCGGGGTCCACCACGAGTTTCTCCGGACCCACTCCCCCCTCGACGGCGTCGGAGATACGGGCCCGAAGGAATCGGACGATGTCCGCGACCACGTCCTCGTACTCGGGGGTCTTCTGCATCGTCTGCGGATCGCCGAGCATGTGCATGAGGACGACGGGGACGTCATGCTGGGCTGCCAGCGCCACCATTTTTGGGTCCCGGAGGCCCGTGACGTCATTCACCATGGCCGCCCCCAAATCCAGGGCCTTGGCCGCGGTCTCTGGCTTGTAGGTGTCCACGGAGACGGGCACGTCCAACTGGTCGAGGACCCCAGCGAGGGCGGGCTCGAGACGCTTCCACTCTTCCCCGGCACTTACAGGGTTGCTGCCGGGGCGCGTCGATTCCGCCCCCACGTCCACGAGACTGGCCCCTTCCCGCACCATCTCGATGGCCCGATCGATGGCCGCCTGGGGTTCTCTGTACCGCCCTCCATCGGCGAAGGAGTCAGGCGTTACATTGAGGATGCCCATCACGACGGTCCGTTGGAGGGGGAGTTCGGAGTTGGGGAACCGGAGGACATAGGCGTCCCGGTCGTAGTGGGTCAACGCCTCCTCGACCTCGGCCGCAAGGGCGGCGGAACGAAAGGGCTGGTGCTTCATCTTTCCAAGGAACCGCTTGAAATGCTGCGGGGTCCCCAGGAGGATGACGTCCCCTTCATCGGAAGTGAACTCGACGGTCCCCTTGGGGGTCGCCGCATCGCCCCCTGCGCCGAGCATCTCCTGCTTCGCGATAAGGGCCTCCCGATAGCCCACACCTTGGAGGCGAACGATCCGAAAGAGCCCCTTTCGACGGAGAATCGGTTGGCCCTGGGCTTGGACGCCTACGGCCCGCAAGGCCCCGTCCACATCGCGGGCCTCGGGGAGCTCCAGGACGTGGACGTTGAACATCGTTTCTCCAACTCGCCCTGGGGCTAAAAACCCTGTCTCGCAAGGCGAGGTCGACCCGTCCAGCGGGCTGAGAAGTCCTCTTTAATAAACGGCCTCCCCCTTGTCGAGACCGGATGCGGATTCTCTTCATCCATGCCGACCGTTTCGAGTACGAGGCCACGGGCAAGACCAAGTACGCGGAGGAGGCGTCCGAGGAGGAGCTCAAGGGGAGCTTCGAGGACAGCCTGGTCTCGTTCATCTCGGCCGAGTCGGCGGACGAGGAGGACGTGGAGGCCATCGCCTCGAGGGCGGCGGACGAGATCGAGGACGTAGCCACGCAGGTGAAGGAGAAGCGCATCGTCCTCTATCCCTACGCCCACCTCAGCTCCGACCTGGCCCGACCCGAGAAGGCACGCCAGATCCTGGCCCGGCTCGAGGACACGGTTCGGGCGCGGGACCTCGAGGTCCACCGCTCCCCCTTCGGCTGGTACAAGGCCTTCGACATCGCGGCCAAGGGGCACCCCCTCTCCGAACTCTCCCGGCAAGTCACGCTGGGGGAGGAGGAGGCCGCCCCCGCTGAGGAGACGCCCCATGAGTATCTGGTCCTCACGGTGGACGGTCGGGAGGTTCCGCCGGAGAAGTACGCAAGCGAGCGCGAGCCCTTCGACGTCATGGTCCGAAAAGAGGCGCTGGGGGAGGAGTACGTCGTCTCTGGGGAGCCCGCCTACCATCGCCTCACCCGGAAGTTCGGGTTCAAGTGGGAGTCCCGGAGCGACGCGGGCCACATGCGGTACGACCCCAAGGCCAGCCTGATGTACGACCTCGTCGCGGACTACGCCCATCAGGGGGTCCGCAGTCTCGGTTTGCCCGTTTATCCCCTCCGAGGGACGAACATGTTCGACCTGGCCGAGCGGGCCGTGGCCGAGCACGCGGAGCTCTTCGGAGACCGCCTGTACACCGTGGAGACGGACAAACACGCGTTCGTCCTCCGGTACGCCGCCTGCCACCAGCAGTTCAGCAACATGGCCGATTGGACCATCAGCTATCGGCAGCTCCCGCTGGGCGCCTTCGAGGTGGCGGACGCCTACCGGTTCGAACAGTCGGGGGAGACCAGCCTCCTCTTTCGCCTTCGGCGTCTGAACATGCCGGACCTCCACGTCCTCAGCCGGGACCTTCCCGAGGCCTACGACTGGTTCCTTCGGCTGCATGACCGCATCGTCGAGGAGGCTGCCGCGATCGACCGGGAGTACGAAATGCTGATTAACGTCTCCTCTCGCGCGGCCTACGAAGAGAACAAGGAACTCATCCTGGAGATGTTGAAACACGAGGGAAAAGAGGGTCTCATCAACATCTACCCCGCCGGCCAGAACTTCTACTGGACGGTGAACGTGGAGTA
>JBHHWA010000081.1:0-5086 GCA_046756285.1 Thermoplasmata archaeon | reverse complement strand
AAGTCGTCTGTACGGGCGCTAAGAGCCTGGAGGACGTCGGGACGGCCATCAGGACCGTGGCGCAGCAGATCAAGGATTCGGGCATTGATATCAACACGGACCCCGACATCGAGGTCCAGAACATCGTCGCCTCGTCCGATCTGGGCAGTGAGATCAACCTGAACGCCATTGCGATCAGCTTGGGGCTGGAGCGGGTCGAGTACGAACCGGAGCAGTTTCCGGGGCTCGTGTATCGGCTCGAAGAACCAAAGGTCGTCGTCCTCCTCTTCGGGAGCGGGAAGCTCGTGTGCACGGGGGCACGCAAGCCCTCGGACGTGGAAGAGGCGGTCGAGAAGATCACGGAGGAGCTTCAGGCCGCGGGCCTGCTCCGTTAGCCGCTGTGCCCTCCGGGAGGCCCGTGTCGCAGTTGGCGGGGGAGCTGAAGGGCCTACCCATCACGGACCACCACGTCCACCTCCGAGCCTCGGGACGGGGACTGGAGGCCGTCCAGGAATTCGCTCGCGCGGGCGGGACGCGAATCCTCCTCGTGCACGTACCGTACGAGGACCTGCCGGCTCGTCGGCCCGAGGACTTTGCGGCATCCTATGGACGGACCGTGCGGATGGCCGAACGCGTGCGTGCCCTTGGCGTCGTGGATGTGCTGGTGGCCTTGGGCCCTCATCCCGCCGAATTGGTCCGCCTTCAGGGGCGCGCCGGGCTTGGGCGAGGGTCAGAGGTCATGCGAGCAGCCCTCGAGATTGCCAAGGCACACGTGATGGAGGGCCAGGCCGATGCGATCGGAGAGATCGGCCGGCCGCACTGGCCCGTGAACGACGACCTCTGGGCGCGTTCTAACGAACTCATGGCGTACGGGGTCGAGCTTGCTCACGACGCCGGGTGTCCCGTCATCCTCCACACGGAGTCCCCCTCGCCCCAGCTCTTCGAGGACCTCGCTTCCATGGCCGATCAGGTGGGGATCTCCAGGGAACGGGTCGTGAAACACTACGCGGACGCCTCCATCTTGCCCCAGGAGAACTTGGGCATCTTCCCGTCCGTCATCGCGAAGGGGGACCACGCCCGGGACGCGGCCTCGAAGGGAACGCGGTTCCTCCTGGAGACCGATTACTTGGACGACCCCCGCCGCCCCGGAGCCGTCCTGGGGCCGAGCACGATCCCGAGGCGGACCGCGGCCCTCCTTCGTGAGGAAAGGGTGACCCGGGAAGACATACGCCGGATCCATGAAGAGAACATCGTCGCCCTTTACGGAGAGCGATCCTAGCGACGAATGGAGAAGTCCGTGAACGTGCCTTGGGCTTCGTCCCAGGAGACCTTGGCCTCCCTGACTCGGGCATAAGGCTGGCGGGTGCGGCACCACTCGATGAGGGCTTCCACCCCCTCCTTGGGCCCCTCTATGACCGCTTCCACGGAGCCGTCCCGCAGGTTCCGGACCCACCCGCTGACCCCGAGATCCCCCGCCTTCCGGCGCGTGTTGTCCCGGAAGTACACGCCCTGGACCTGGCCGAAGAAGAGGACGTGGGCGCGGACCGCCATCACAAAGTTGATGCGAGAGGACCATATGATGATGTCGACTTCCGACCAACTCGGCCGCGGCGCCCGTCGCAGAGGGCACGGGATGGAACGGCGAAGCATCCACGACTTCCGCGTCCGGGATGTAATGTCCTCGGACCCCCACACGGCGGCGCCAGAGGAGACCCTCTCGGATGCCTTGGCGGTCATGCGCCGCAACGACTTCCACGAGATGCCCGTCGCCCGGGGGGAGGAGCTTCTGGGCGTGATCTCTTACGCCACCGTTCTTCAGCGGCGGAACCTGCCCCTCACGACTCGGGTCGACAGCATCCTCATCAGGCCTCCCCGGGTGGAGCCCTCGGACCCGCTGATCCAAATGGCGGAGTACCTCATCGCCTCCGGCTACCGCGGAATCCCGGTCGTGGAGGACGATCGCCTTGTAGGCCTCATCTCACGCAGCGACGTCATCGGGGCCCTCGCCGACAGCCTGGAGTTCGCCGAACTCCGCGTCCAGGACGTGATGACCCCGGACCCACAGACGGTGGAGGAGGGGGAACCCCTCGTGAAGGCCCGGGACCTCATGCGGTCCCTGGACGAACGGTCGGTCCCCGTTGTGAATGCGGAGGGCCGGCTGACGGGGGTCGTGGGGCTCAAGGACGTGGTCCAGGTTGTGACTAAGGGCAAGCCGCGCCGGGCGACTCAGGGAGAACGGGTCGGTAGAAAGACCTCCCTCGAGGTGGAGATCCGGAGCGTCATGAGCGCGCCGGCCGTCACCATCGACCCGGAGGGGAGTGGCGCTGAGGCGGCGGCCCTCATGCGTGACCACGACATCTCCAGCGTCGTCGTGGTCGAAGACGGGCGTCCGCGAGGCATCGTCACCCAGGTCGACCTCCTGGAGCAGGTCGTCGCGCTCCGGCGACGGGAGGAGGTCCTTGTCCAGATCTCGGGCCTCGACCAGGATGATTGGTGGACCTACGAGACCCTGTATGCGGTCATCGGCCGAGGGCTGCGAAAGATCCGCGACATTAGCCGTCCAACGGTCTTCAACGTCCACGTGGTCACCCACCAGAGTCAGGGGGACCGCTCTAAATACTCCATCCGGGCCCGCCTCGGGACGGAGAACGGCCTTCTCGTCGCCCGTGACTACGACTGGGACGCCGCCCAGGCCATGCACAAGGTGATGACACAGCTCGAGCGACGCATCAAGCGGGAAAAGGACCGGAACGTCGCCCTCCGGAAGGGGCAGAAGGAAGCGTCCTGAGCCCGCGCTTAGAGCTGGCGGAACTCCCGGGTCAGGAGCGCCCGCTGGCGCCGCACTAGGGCGAGGAGGTCGATCGGGATGATGAGCCTCGCGCCGCTTGAGGGCATGGCGTCCCGCAGGCTCTGGAGGAGTTTCATGACCTCCGTGAAGCTGTACTGGACGAAGAGGTACTCCAGGCCGTCCAGGAGGATGACCCCCTTCTCCCCTCCGTCGAGGAACTTGCTGACCCGCATCTGCATGTCCTCGAGGGACTGCACGGCCCCCTTGGCCTTCGTCCCGTCGTCGGTGAGCCAGTAGACCTGGGCGCCGTCCAGGTCCCAGCTCTCCTTCAGCTTGTCGGGGTAGGTGCGCGTGATGCAGAGCCCTGGATGGCCCTTGGAGAGGGCCTGGGTGAAGACCTTCATGGCTCGATTCTGGCCTTGGGTTACGAGGTACGCCTCCCCCGGCTCCAGCTCGATGACGCGCTCGGACCTCGGTTTGGTCTTGCCCATGGTCTCTTTGGAGAAACCGGCCCCCTTGCGCTTTAGGTAACGTGAGGCCATGTAGAGGCCGACGAGAGAGGTGACGAAGAGAAGGAGGAACATCGTCGCCATGCGCTCCGAGTCGGCCACGGTGCCGTTGCCGCCGTGGAAGATAAGGGTCCCTCGCCCGCTCACCTCGAGGGTGGCCAGGGCCGGAACGTCCCCATGGGGGATTATGGACGCGAGGAGCAGCGCGGCCAGACAGGCCAGGCCGACGACCTGTGAGACGGAGGGGAAGGGGGAATGAGCGCGCATCAAGTCGGCGATTCTACCCGAGACAGGCTTAAAGTCCCTGTGAGGCCATTTTCCGCGCTGATAATCGGCCGGTTAGCAGCCCCGGTAGATTCTTGAGGGCGCACCGTCTAATTCCGTTTGCCCCCAAGGCGAGCCCATGCCTAAGTGCGTCGAGTGCGGGACAAACGTTGGCAACCCGGACGAATTCTACTACTGTCCTACGTGCGGCAGAACGCTCTGCCTAGAGGATCGGAAGACCCACACCCACGCCGACTAAAGTTCCAGGAACTCCCGGGTGGCCGGGGTAAGGACCTCGATGCCGTCCGCCGTCACGAGAACATCGTCCTCGATGCGGACCCCGCCGTAGTCCAGGATGTAAACGCCTGGCTCTACAGTCATGGCCATGCCCTCCTCCAGGGCCGTCCCGGCGACCGAGCCCATGCCCGCTCCGTCGTGCACGGCGAGCCCGATGGTGTGACCCAGTCCGTGGATGAAGCGCCCCTTGAACTCCGTCCGGTCGATGACATCCCGGGCGATCTCGTGGACCGCCTTGCCGTCGACCCCGGGCTTCATGGCGTCCATGGCCGCCTGTTGGGCGTCGAGGACCACCTCGTACATCCGACGTTGCCTGTCCTCTGCCCTCCCAAGCACCATCGTTCGTGATACGTCGGAGGCGTAGCCGCGGTACCGTGCGCCGAAGTCAAGCAGGAGGAAATCCCCCTCCCGCAGGCGTCGGTCTCCCGTTGCGTGGTGGGGAAGGGCTGCGTTGGGGCCCGAGGCGACGATCGGGGGGAACGCGGGGCCGGACGCCCCCTTGGATTGCATGAGGTAGTTGAGCTCGGCCGCCACCTCCGCCTCCGTCCTTCCGACCTGAAGGGTTGGGAGGAGTTCCTCGAAGGCCTCCACCGCGATCCGGCAGGCCTCTCGGATGGCCTCGATCTCCGCAGGGTCCTTCACCTGTCGGGCCTTCGCCACGGCCTCGGACACGTCACGGACTTCTGCCTTCGGGCCCGACTCGCGAATTAAACGGTAGTTCGCGTACGTCAGTTCGGCGCCGTTCACGCCGATCGTCCTCGCGTCCTGCAAGAGTTCCTTGAGTGCCTCGGCTTTCTCTTCCTTCCCGGTGAAGACCTCCACAGGGACGCCCTGGGAGCGGGCGATGTCCGCCTCCAAAGGGGAGGAGAGGACGGAGGAGGATCCGTCGGGTCGCAGGACTGCCACGCACCCCTCGAAAACGCCGCCCTGGATCCCCGTCGCGTAGAAGAATGTCTTGTCGATCTGGGGCTCGGTCCCGTTCATCAGGACGACAACGTCCACGGACTCCTCCAACACATCGAAAATTCGCCGGACCCGGGCCTCCATGGCACGGCTAAGCGGGGTGGGAATAAAGCTTATGAGGCGGGATGACGAGGGAGCTTCGGGGAGTCCTTGGGCCGGCGGCGGAGGAAGGGCCTGGAGCGACGTATCGCCCGAGATCGCATGGGCATCTTGTTCGACCTCGCGGAGGAAGAGGCCCGTCGGGGAAACCTGCGCCGCGCCGACCGATACGCCCACCTAGCCCGCC
>JBHHWA010000080.1:0-5133 GCA_046756285.1 Thermoplasmata archaeon | reverse complement strand
ACCGCCTTTCTTCCTGCGGGTCCTCTTGTCACGTTTCCTGTCGCCTCCTTTGGGTTCCTTTTCTCCCCCGCCTTTCGATGATCCCGGATTCTTCTCCCCATCCTTCTGCGTCTCTCGACTCTTCGCCTCCTGGCTGCGGGGCTGCTTGCTCCTGGGGCCCCTCCGGGCCTCCCGAGAGGGTCGCCCTGGGGGCCCGGCCCGCAGGTGATTGTAGCTGACGAACGCGAGGACGGAAGCCGTCACCATGGAAGCGAAGATCCATAGGTAAGAAGCAGGAAGGGGTCCGGGGGCAGGTTTCGGTCCCACGATGATGCTCGTACGGTAGACCTGGATCTCGCCCGTCCGCGGGAGCTCGAGGGCGATGAGGACTTCGGCCCACGTGGATGGAAGGTCCGCCCGGACTTGAATGGTCAGCGCGAGCTCCGCATTGGCCGGGGGTCTCAGGGTGGCCGGTAGGTTCAGCGGGGTTTCACCTTGGAACACACCGACGAGACGGGCTCCCGTGACGCCAACGTCCACGGCCACGTCTTCATCCCCCGTGAGGAAGACCCTCCAGCTGACGATCGAATCGTAGTCGGCCTGAATGGCGTCAAGCGTCTGAAGGACGACGTTTCCGAAGGCTTGAACGGTGTATCCGGAGCGTCCAATGATCACCCTAAGGTCGAAGTCACTCTCAAAGGCGGGCACGATCTGAGACGCACCCTGAGAGGGAATGAGGCCACTGACTTCCACCCGTGCGATCCCCCTGATCTCCACGATCTGCGGAGGCCGGGGGTCGATGTCTGCGCTGAGGAAGTATTTCGTGTCGGAGTGGACATGGACCACGTCGGAGGGGTTGATTAGTCGGAGGCGGCTCTGGAGCCGGTCAAAGGTGACCGAGAGGCGGAGAGGGACGTTCCCGTTGTTGATGATGCGGAGGTACTGATTTCGGTCTTCGGAGGAGAGTTCCACGCCCTGAAAGGGCTCTCCGCGGAGATTGAAGTCTGCCGACGACACGCCGTAGGCCATTCTTGGAGTCCGGACCTCGATCGATCGGTCTCCAACGACGGCTCCGTCCTGGACGATCGCGATCGACCAGGTGCCTGCGACGGCGGTCGCATCGACGCCCACATGGAACACCACCTGATTGCCCGCGGATCGGCTGAATTCCGGCCGTATGAAGAGCCCATAGAGGAGATCGGTCCAGGTATCGGTCTGCTCGTTCCGCTCCCATCGGTAGTGGTTGTCAATGCCACTTCCTGCGATCCCTACGGCCGAAGCCTCGATGAAGAGCACATCCTGGATCGGGGACTCCAGGGTCAGAGAGAGGTCGTGCCACACCCCCGCGATCCAGACAGGCTGGCCTAGCCCGTTGCGGAGGGGGGTTTCGCCTGGCATCTGAAGGTCGAGTTCAAACCCCTCGGACGCCGAGGCGGGAACAAGACCGAAGAGACTGAACCCTACCACTAGCGTTGTTAAGGCCGCCAGGGCCTCCTTGCGCATGTCCCGTCCTCCACGATGCTCCACTTCCACAAAGAGTAAAGAGTAAAGGAGGGGGAGACTACGGAGTCTCCACCCTGATTGTCAGGTTCGCGACGTAGGTTCCGGAGGGGGTGCCGAAGGGGACCGAGACCCCGAACTGGACTCCCGTCGTCTCCGAGTCCCCGGCCACGTCGTGCCCACGCGTGCTCACGGCGCTGCCGTGGATGTATTCCCGGTTGCCGACCCCTAGTCCACCGAAGAAGGTGTCCACGGTGATGGCATCGCCAGGATCTCCAGCTGCCGTGATGTTGACGTTGGTGATGTCAATCGTGTTCGCTCCATCGACCAGGTGGGTGTCGAACCAGACGCTGAGCCGGTGGTTGTCGTTGGCCACGTGGGTGACGGTGACGATCGCTGTGGTCGCGTCGCCGCCCGGCGAGATTGTCCCGGCATCCCAGTTCGCTCCGATGGAGACGTTGTTGAACTGGAAGACGCCAAACTCAAAGTGGACGCCCGATCCCGAGCCGTCATCGTCTTGGACGGTTACATCGGGGTTGCCGAAGTCCTTGGCCCGGACCTCCATGTTCCAGGAATCGAGGTCGTTGTAGCCGACACTCGGGGCCGTGGTGGTGGGCTCGGAGGCTTGCCGAACCTGGTTGTTCAACGTGAACGCGAGCTTGAACGTGTAGTTCTCCTGGTTCACGTTGGTGAAGATCGAGCTGCTGCCCGAGGCGTAGACGACGTTGCCCTCCACAATGCTCCACTCACTCAGAGCGGGATCCGTCAAGGGCGCGACGTTCGTGTAGTTCAGGTCAGCTCGGTAGTTGGCTCCCGTACTCTGGGCGCTGTAGGCGATTTCCGAGGAACCACCGTCGAACCAGATGTGGACGTTCGCCCACTGCAGGTCGCCCCACCCGTCGGGGTCACTGATTGTGACGTTGAAGTAGTACGTCGTCCCGACATCGAGCTGGGCGTGCATAAGCGACCCGTCGGCCGCGTTGGTGATATCGACCGCGGTCACATCCGGCGGGTTGCTGGCCACCGTTGCTCCCAACGTGTTGTTGGTATCGTCATCCGAACCGACGTCCGCTGCCATCGCGTGCCCCAGACTGAGCAGCACGATGAAGTTCAACAGACCGACGATCAGGGCCTTACTCAGTGCTCGCATTCTCGTACCTCCGATGGAGTACGCCCACGACGTCGGAAGTGTCTCTATTTAAGCGTTGGGCGGTCATTCCCAAAACTAGAACTCAGGAAGGGCTGTAAACAGGCGTCCCCGAGTCGCGATCTCCTCCTTCTGGCTCAGGATTGTGCCACGAGGGGCCGCGCCGTCTCCGATCCCCGCGACCTACTGGGCGGCCTCGGCCGGATTCAGGTAGAGGGGCTCCCAGTACTTCCAGCGGTTCCGGCGTGCGATCTCCTCCCCGCAAGAAGGACACGCGATGTAGGTCACGTCCCCCTTCCTTCCTTTCCGTGTGGCGCTCTCGAGCCCCTCGATAGGGACTTCCTCCCCATCTTCGCGACACCAGGCCGATGCCACTCCTCGACCGGGCAACGGAATCCACGTCGAGCCCGTCCACGCAGCGAGGGGGTCGGCAAGGCGCTCGTCGTCCGGGCAGTACACCTCTTTGGTCCGAATCTCCTCGCGCTCCACCCAGCGCTTCGGCATGTCCCAGAGGTGGTGCGAGCCGTGACGTTCGCAAGCGATGTCCATCCGTCCCCTAAATCGGAGTCGGGCCGTAAAACCCTTGCTCACGCAGGACGCCCGCGACGAGTCATCCTGGACAAGCCTTTTAATCACGGAGTCCGTCCTACTCGCCATGGCGACTCGGCTACGCGAGGCCCTTGACGGGACCGATGACAACTCGGCCATCTCCTCAGAGGTAGCAGTCGTCGTCCTCACCCTCATTACCGTGGTCCTGGCCGTCCTCGTTTACGTGTTCGCGACCACTTTCCTCTTCCTCTAGGCCATCCACGAGAAGTTCTCACCACCGCGAACCCAGGCCGAAAGGTGTAAAAGATGGACGATTATCCACCCCCAGACCGCATGAAGACTCCCAGGCTCCTGATTCCGGGGCCGGTGCCACTCGAGGGGAGGGTGGCGGAGGAACTGGCCAAGCCCGCATCGCCCCACTACGGAGAGGAGTGGGTCCAGACCTACAAGCAGACGGTGGATCTCCTGCGCACACTCTTCCGGATGGGAGACGCGAAGGTCTTCCCCATGGCGGGTCCCGCCCACGTGGGCATGGAGGCCTTGGTTACGACCCTGCTCGGGCCCGAGGACAAGGCCCTCGTCATCGACAACGGGTTCTTCGGCCGACGCCTCCGCGAGATGCTCGACGCCCACCAGGTGGAGGCCTTCTCCATCCACGGTCGCTGGGGCGCGCCACCCGACCTCCGTCGGGTCGAGGAGGTCCTCAGCGGGACCTACATTCGGGCCGTCTTCGCGGTCCATTCGGAGACCTCCACGGGCATGGTCAACCCGATCGCCGAGCTCGGGAACCTGACCCACGAGTACGGCTCACTGTTCGTCGTGGACGCCGTGTCTTCGCTGGGCGGGCTGCCACTGCCCTCCGACGAGTGGAAGGTCGATGCCGCCTTCGCGGCCTCGCAGAAGTGTCTCGGGGGTCCGCCGGGCATCGCCCCGGTCGCCATTCGGCCCACCATCCTTGAGGCCGTGGACCCCGATCGGGTGAGGGGATGGTATACGAACCTGCACACCTGGGATCGCTTCCGCCAGGATTGGGGGGAGTGGCACCCCCAGCCGACGACGATCTCCACCAACGTCTTCCGCGCGTTCCTGGTCGCGCTCGAGCTCGTCTTCGAGGAGGGTCTGGAGGCCCGCCAGAAGCGCCACCGAACCGTCGGACGGGCCTATCGCGAAGCCCTCCGAGCCCTTGGGTTTACTACCGTGCCCAAGGAGGAGGATTGCAGCGACACCGTCACCGCCGTGCGGCCTCCCGAAGGTTTCGAGGCTCCTGAGCTACAAGCACGCCTCCGGGAAGGCTTCGGCCTGGTTGTCAGCGGCGGCCTCACCGAGCTCGAGGGACAGGTCCTGCGTATCGGCCACATGGGCCCTACGGCCAACCCCAACGATCTTCTCACGGTCACGAAGGCCCTGAGCAGTCTCATGAAGGGGTCGAAGGAAGGGGATGCCGAGAAGGCAGTCGAGGTGGCCACCTCCCTCTCGAAGGGCCTCCTGGGTTAGCGCTCCGGCGGTCGCCGGTCGCACGGACCGAGGGAACCAAGAAGCCTTTTAGCAATCCGGCTCGTACACGCTCCTTACGATGCCTATGGGGGATCCTCGCGGCCTCGCCGACCGCCTCGAAAAGCGGGGCCTTCTCGCTTCGGGCGCGGCCAAGGGGGCCTTTCAGGCGGTCGACCCCGGGCACTTTGTGTTGCCCCGCTACCGCCTGCTCGCATACGAGGATGCCCCGGTCCCCTTCCACGAGGGCGATTCGGTCGGGCTGGTTCCCTCGCGCCGCCTCGCTGCGACCCTCCTTCAACTGGTGGGAGCCGGGCGGGAAGGGAGTCGCATTCTCTACGGCTCCGAAGGCGGATACCTGGCTGCCCTGCTCCGCCATCTGGATCCCGCCCACGATCTCATCATTGTCGAGGAGGAGGAGGAGCTTGCGCGAACGACCGCCCGGAATCTCGCCCGAGCCGGGCTCG
>JBHHWA010000079.1:0-5319 GCA_046756285.1 Thermoplasmata archaeon | reverse complement strand
TCGAGGTGGGTCCGCGGCGCAAGGCCCAGTGCCAGAGCTGCGGGAAGAAGTTCCGAGCCCGGTAGGTCTGCCTACTTCTTGACCCGGATTCGGGTGTCGATGAACAGGCTCCCGCCGTGTTCCTCTTGGTTGTGCTTCCACACTTCGATGTAGGTGTCAAACTCGGGGAGGGCGATCATGGTCTGCTGGCATTTGAGACAGATGTAGGTCTTCTCGGTCGCCACGCGCCTTCCCGCTCCGCTACCCGTGGCCCTCCAAAAAAGGGTTTCGCCGTCGGAATTCGGTGCCCGGTTAGGCGCTGTCCCAGTATTGGCGAGTCGTGATGAAGTGGAGCTTGGCGTCGAGGAGGTCCTGGTAGAACGCCTCATCCTCATCGTGCATCTTCGCGAGGATGCGACTCGCCGTCTGGGGGCCGATGCCGTACACGCTGAGTGCCACCACGGCCCGCCGCCCGTAGGAAAGCACCATGTCCGCCGATTGACGGGTCCGGACGAGAAGCTTGACCTCCTCCTCGCCCAACGGCTCCCGGGCCATCTTCTTCAGGAGGGCCCCACGAATCGCATCGGTCCACCACTGAACGAGACCGAGGAGGCCTGAGCGGCACTCTTGACACAGGGGCCTCTCCCCCAGTTCCTTAATCATCCGCCCCTCATGGAGCGCCCCGCATTCCATGCACAATAGGTTCACGAGCTCATGGTCAAGGTAGGCCCGCATCCGCGTAAGGTTGTCCTCCCCCTCGGGGGCCAGCAGGTCCGGATGCTCGATGTACCGGCGGATCATGGGGTACCCCATGGGGGTGGGCCGCTCGTCCTTGCGAGTCTGGATGCTGACCAACCCCTCGGCTAGTCGAGCGTAGAACGCCTGCACCCCCTCCAGGTCCAGATGTTCCGCTGTGACCTCCCGGAGGGCCTCCTCGTGGATCGGACTGTCCCGGAACCGGAGGGGCAGATCGCGCAACTCCGGCCCACGGAGGAACAGGCCCCGCTGGAGGGCACCGAAGCGCTCGGCGATGAACTTCAGGTAGTAGCCCAGCGCCGTCCGTTCGTGAAGGACCACATCTAGGGTCTGGGTCACCTCGCGTCGTGGGAGCCGGAGAAGCCGGTCCGCGAGGGCGTCCAGGTCGATCTCCTGAACCCCTGTGGTAAGCTCGAGCAAGATCCGATATCCGTCATACCACCAGAATCGAAGGAGGTTCTCCTGGGAAAGCACCTCCTCCAAGAGTTCGCCCAGGGTGTTGTTGATGCGTTCCCCCAGGTGCGTGTGGAGAATGACGTACCGCTCGAAGCCCTCGACGAGGATGATTGCGTCTGTCGGGACCGGAGCCTCGGCATCTCTCTGTGCCTTGACGCCCTTCGAGACCTTCCGGATGGCCGGACGTTCCACGGGCCATTCCTGACGCAGGCGGACCGACAGGTCCTCGATGTCCTCTCGCGCCAACCCGGTGTCCACGGCACCGCGCAAGCGACCGACGTCCTGGGCGATCTCGTAGGGGATGGGGAGGAGTTCTCCGTCCCAACGGGCCACCAGGGCCCGTGGGTCGCCGACGGGATTCACGTAAACCAACCCGTCCTCCGCGATCTTCTCCATCGTCCAGGCCCGCCCCTTGACGACGAAGTTCAGCCCGACCCGGGCCTTCTTCGCCATAAACTCGTCTCCCAGGAGGCCGACGCGTTGCTGGGTCGTCAGATCGACCACGGGCCAAAGGCGTTCGTCGGGGATGGTGGAGAGGTTCTCGAAGTAGTAGCGACGCCCCCTGCCGGTGACCACCCATTCCTCCTCCTCCATCCGGACAATTCCGAGCTTCTGGAGGAGGGTCAATACGGAGTCGAACGTCGCGTCGGGAACCGTTCCGTAGGGGTCCGCCCCGCGAACGATGGCCTGGGTTCCTAAGAGCTCCCCTCGTCCGCCTGCGTCAAGGAGAATGCCGACGACCTGGTGGGCGAGGACGTCCAGCGGGGCCTGGGGGACGGGAATGGGCTCCACCAGTCCTTCCCGGGCGCGTCCGATGATGGCCACCGACTCCAGGACTTCCTCGGGGGAGAGCGCTAGGATGACCCCCTCGGAGGTGCGGTCCAACGCGTGTCCGGACCGTCCCACCCGCTGCACCAGGCTGGAGACCTGGCGGGGAGACATGTACTGGATCACGAAGTCTACAGATCCGATGTCGATGCCCAGTTCCAGGGTGGAGGTGCACACCAGCCCCTTCAACTTCCCCGCCTTGAAATCCTCCTCCGTGCGTGTGCGCTCCTCCTTGGGAAGGGAACCGTGGTGGACCGCCAGGCCGGGAAGGAAGAGGTTGAACTTGGAGCCGAGCGCTTCCGCGTTGGCTCGGCTGTTCACGAAGATGAGGCTGGCCTCGTGTTCCTCCACCTGCTCTGCCATTCGATTCGTCACGGCGGCCTGCTCGGGGGAGGTGTAGAGCAAGCGGGCCAACTCGTAGTCGTCCTCGAGTGGCTCCGGGTGTTCGACGTAGTAGTGAACCTCCTTGGCCGCCTCCACATCGAGGATCCGGGTCGGGGAGCCCGATCCGGCCAAGAAAGCCCCCATATCCTCGGGATTGCCGACGGTCGCGGAGAGGCCAACGGTCTGAAACCCGCCGGTGAGGTGGCGGAGCCGCTCCAAACCGACCGCCAGTTGGACGCCACGGCGGTTGCCTGCAAGTTGATGGAGCTCATCCACGACCACCCATCGAACTCCCTCTAGGTGGCGTCGCATGAGCTTCCCCGGCAGGATGGCCTGGAGGGTCTCCGGGGTCGTAATGAGCATGTCCGGAGGCTTGACTGCCTGCCTCCGTCGCTCCCGGGTGGGCGTGTCCCCGTGCCGGACTTCGACGACGAAGTCTAAGGTGTCAGCCCAGGACTCAATGCGCCGCAGCATGTCCCGGTTCAGGGCGCGAAGAGGTGTGATATAGAGGAGGGAGATGCCGTCCCCGTCCCCTCGTTTCTTCAGGAGGTCGAAGATGGGGAGGAGGACCGCTTCCGTCTTCCCGCTCCCGGTTGGGGCGATGAGGAGGACGTTCTCGCCGGCCAGGATCTCCGGGATTGCGGCCTCCTGGGGCGGCGTGGGGGCTTGCAGTCCCTTCTCCGCCAACGCCTGCTGGAGGTCCTTCGACAGCTCGCGAAAGGTGCCGAGGCTCACGTCGAAGCTAGGCGAGGAGGCTATTTGAAGGCTCCCGGCTTTCTACGGCCCGACGGGAGTCGGCCATGGAGACCTGGGAGGCGGAACTCCAAGCGAAACTAGGGCAGGACGAGCCCGAGACCCCGCAGGACGGCCCTTCCGCCTCGGTGGCCCTCCTCCTCCGGTGGCGGGACGGGCCCGAGGGTCTGTTGATTCACCGAATCGAGCGGGAGGGCGACCCCTGGTCGGGTCAGATTGCCCTGCCGGGGGGCATGCGGGATATCCGGGACAAGTCACCTGTCGAAACCGCGCGACGCGAAACCCTGGAGGAAGTGGCCCTTGACGTTGGGAGAAGCTTCTTCCTCCTCGGGCGACTCCCTCGCGTCCGGCCCGTTAACGTGTCTCAGCTTACGGTCTTCCCCTACGTGTTCTCGCTGCGGAAGGAGGCCTCTCCGAGGGCCGGGCCGGAGGTGCAGGAGGCCTTCTGGACGTCGCTGTCTTCCCTCCGAACTTCCCGGACCACTCGCACGGTGCATGCCGGGGGTCGTGAACTCCGGGTCCCCGTATACCTGACCAACGGGCGGGTCGTCTGGGGTCTCACACATCGGATTCTGACGAACCTCTTTGACCTGAGCCTCGGATTCCTCTAAGTTGTCGGATCCGTAGAGGCAGCCAGCCCTCGATTACGGGGTCTCGGCGGGGACCTCAAGGCCGAGGTTGGTGAGGAGCTTCGCGTGGCCCTCGTCGTCCATCCACGGAACCCGCAGGTACTCTCGAAGCTCCGCCTCCGTCAGCCCGATGCGTCGACCCTCTTCGACGGCCACCCGGTACGCATCAATCTCCGTCGGACGGTCGTGATACCCGATGCCCTCCGGGAACAGCTCCTTCCCTTCCTGCCACTGTCGGACGTGGACCAGCTCGTGGACGACATCGAGGTAGATGTCACGCTCGTCTCCTTCCTTGAGGTAATGGGCGCTCACCAGGATGTGGCCGTCCTGATCGTTCACGGCCATGTACCCCCATCGGGAGGAAAAGAACTCCACTTTCAGATTCGCCAGGGTCTCCTCGGTCTGGGCGCCGAAAATGCCGACCACGGCTCCCACCTTCTCGAACCCCTCGAAGAACTCGGTGAAAGGATGGAGGGAGATGGGTGCATCCCGGTGAATGGTGACGCCTTCCATGCGGCGCAGATGACGCTCCGGGTTCTTGCCTTTGTGGGGGTCGACTGCTAAACCGGAGCAAGGACTGAGCGGCTAACTCCGGTCTCGAAGCCGATGGCCCAATCAAGCAGCGGGATGAGGCGACG
The DNA here is from genome assembly GCA_046756285.1 of Thermoplasmata archaeon. Lineage (GTDB taxonomy): Archaea > Thermoplasmatota > Thermoplasmata > RBG-16-68-12 > JAJISG01 > JAJISK01. The sequence goes on along the minus strand of JBHHWA010000079.1, from coordinate 896 downwards.
GCGCAACTCTTGACCGTGGGATGTGAGGCGGTACTCCACCCTCGGCGACGTCCGGTGGGACTCGATACGATCCACGAGTTGGAGGGAGACGAGTTCCTTCAGCCGATCCGTTAGCGTGCGAGAGCTGATGAACCGCAGGTCGGCGAGGAGTGCGTTAAACCGGGTTCGGTCACGGTTCCCCAACACGGCGATGACGAACAGCGTCCACTTCTTCCCCAGGACCGTCATGACGCGGTCGAGAGGGTAGATGCAATACTCCTCCGCGCCTTCACGGATGACGCAGACCGGGTCGAGTTCGACCCTCCGTGGGACAACACGACTGGATGGGGGCGCCGTCACGGTTTCACCCACATGAAGGAGGACGAACCCGTATTAAGAGGGGCCCCAAAGGGGTCTCCGGGCGCCTGAGGCCGAACAGATTTCGATACCCTCAAATAGCCCGGTGTGCGTGGTCCCCGGGAGTCGTCTCTCCGGGGGAGGAGATCGCGTTTCTCGGTCCATCGAGGGGCGACCATCTGAATCTTAACGAAGGAGGCAAAGAGTTTGGGAACATTCGAACAGCGGCTCGCGCAACAGGTGGTCAACAAGACGTTGGGGCTCCGGGAGGGAGAGGAGTACATCATCTCCACCTGGCAGCACACCATCCCCCTCGCAGAGGCTCTGTTTGTGGAGGCAGCCAAGGTCGGTGCGCAACCGCACCTTGAGCTCTTCACGGACGAGGCCTACCGCAGGTACCTCTCCGAGGTCCCGGAAGAGTACATCAAGCGGTCATCGCCCCTGTTGCTCCAGGCCTACGAGAACCTAGATGCCATCACCTTTCTCGACGGACCCGAGGACCCTACGATCTTCGACGAGATGCCGCCGGAGAGGATGGCCGCCATGGGGGAGGCACAGAA
>JBHHWA010000078.1:0-5363 GCA_046756285.1 Thermoplasmata archaeon | reverse complement strand
GACGCGTCTCGGTTCCTCGACATCTACGGGGACATGCGGGAGGTCTGCCTGAAGTCCCTCCTGCCGGCCACCTACGTCGCCCCCATCGGCCCGGCGGAGTTCGCGGTGATGCTGTCCCAGTCGGAGGTGGGGAACAAGGTCCTGGAATGGTCCGAGATGAGTCCGCTGGAGATGCTGGACGAGTACGGGATCGAGGACCCGCGGGTCCGGGCGGCTCTCCTGTATCTCGGCTGCAAGTGGGGGGTGGAACCGGACCTGATTGGGATCGGCTACATGTTCGCCATCTACGTGTACCGCATGCTCAACGCCGCACTGGTTGCAGGAGGATCCCATCGCCTCAACTCGGGGATCGTCCGTTCCGCCTACGAGAGCGGGTTGGACGTTCTGGAGAACACGGAGGTCACGCAGATCCTGGTGGAGGACGGGGTGGCCAAGGGGGTCGTCACGGACGGCGGCGAGGAGATCACGGCCCGGGCGGTCGTCAGCACCTTGAGCGCGCCGACGACCTTCTTCGATCTGGTGGGGGAGGATCTGGTCGACCCTGACATGGCCTCCTCCCTTCGCATGTGGCAGTGGGACGAGTGGAGCCTCTTCTTGGTCCACCTGGGGAGCTCGAAGCTGCCTCGGTACAGGGCGGAGGCGAACGCCCCGCACGCGGGTGAGGCCCTCTCTCAAGTCGTGGGCTATGCCTCCGACGAGGAGGTTATCAGGCACTGGGATGATTCCATCAACGGGCTTTTGCCCGGCACAGGCGCCACGGTCACCCCGATCAGCTTGTTCGACCCCGTCCAGGCGCCCGCCGGGTTCCACACCCTACGCGTGGAGACGGAGGCCCCCTACGAGGTCAAGGGCCACGACTGGAACGACATCAAGGACGAGTACGCCGAACGCATTATCGTCGACTGGCGGGAATACCTCGCGAACTCGGCGGAAGTCAAGTTGGTCAAGCGCTTCGTGTATCCCCCGACCTACATCGAGCAGAAGCTCCCGAACATGGTTCGGGGGAGCATCAAGCACGGCGCGTACCTTCCCACGCAGATGGGGTTCTTCCGTCCGACGACGGAAACCTCCAACTACGCGACGCCCATCGAAGGGCTCTACCTGGCGGGGGCCACGGTCTATCCAGGCGGCATGATCACGCTCGGGCCCGGGTACAACGCTGCGTTGCAGATCACCGCGGACCTCGGGCTCGACATCTGGTGGCGATATCCGGATTACATCGAGGACGCCCGAGAGGCGGGCCTCGTGCCCTGAGGGAGTGGACATGCGGGTTTGGTCGAGAGGTCTCGGACGGGTGGAGCTGGCGGCGGACCTGAACACGGTCAAGACCGTCTTTGACGGCAAGAACTTCTATATCGTGGGGCGGACGGAACCCCCCATCGGCTGGGATTTCATCGTGCGGCTGAGTCCCTCCGAGATGGAGTCCATCATGAAACTCATGATGAGTCGCCACATCGGTGGCTTCCTCAGCCGCTTTCTGGGTCTTCGGATGAGAAGGTCAAACGAACTGGCGGAGGAGTTCCAGGAGGCCACGAAGACCCGGACGGGTGTGCGGCCCGACCAGGAGTACGCCGACTTGCTCAAGCTCGCGCCGCCCAAACAGGCCGCGGCCCGACGGACGTCTACGAGGAGGCGCTCCTTGATGCCTCGGCGGTCGGAGGAAACGGGGGAGCCCGAAGCCGCGGAGGAGGCACAGCGCGCGGCACGAAAAGCGGCCGAGGCCGCCGGGAGCGCAAAGTAGGTTCCCCCCCGGACATGGGTTAAATAGCGTCCCCCTGCATGAACGCCCGTGATCCGTGATCTGGCCCGGAAGTTTGCCCTCCAGAATGCCGTGCTCCACGGGGGCCAGGCCCAGCCCAAAGCGGTGGTGGGCAAGGTCCTTGCGGCCGAACCCAACCTTCGGTCCAGAGCCCAGGAGGTCGCTCGGGCGGTTTCGGAGGTCGTGGAGGAGGTCAACGGTCTCGATCCTGCGGAGCAGCGTGTGCTGCTGGAGAACCTCGCCCCCGAACTCCTCGAGCGGCGACACGAGGCCCGGCCAATCGAGCTTCCGGCTCTCCCCGGTGTCTCCGATGGCGTCGTAATGCGCCTCGCCCCGTATCCGTCGGGGCCCCTCCACATCGGCAATGCCCGGATGGTGCTCCTCAACGACGAATACGTGAATCGGTACGGGGGGCGCCTCCTGCTGGTGCACGATGACACGATCGGGTCCGAGGAGAAGCTCCCCCTCGCGGAGGCGTACGGGCAGGTGGAGGAGGGGCTGCGCTGGCTCGGTGTGGAGGTCCAGGAGGTTCTCTACAAGTCGGACCGACTCCCCCTCTTCTACGACTGGGGCCGGCGCCTGCTCGAGCTGGGCGGGGCCTACGTCTGCCTATGCACCGCCGCGGAGTTGCGGGCCAACCGGGAGGCCGGAAAGGCGTGCGAACATCGGGCGACGGGGAAGGCGGAGAACCTCGAGCGTTGGGAGGCGATGCTGCGAAGCGACCTCGCCCCCGGGGAGGCCGTTGTGCGCCTGAAGACCGACATGCAGCACCCCAATCCCGCGTTCCGTGATCGCGTCCTCTTCCGGATTAGCGATCGTTCCCACCCCCGTGTCGGGACCCGCTACCGTGTCTGGCCGCTGCTGGAGTTTTCGTGGGCGGTGGACGATCATCTGCTGGGCGTCACCCACGTCCTCCGGGGGAAGGACCTGATGATGGAGGACTGGATGGAGGAGAGGATTTGGGATTACTTCGATGTCGACGGGCCCGGTTTCGTCCACTACGGACTCCTCCGGTTGAACGAGGCCGAGCTGAGCAAGAGCCACCAGCAGCAACTCATCAGGGCAGGGGAGCTGGCCGGCGTGGATGACCCCCGAACGTGGAGCTTACAGAGCCTCGAACGACGCGGAATCCAGGCGGAGGCCCTTCGGAGGTTCATTAAGGGGTTCGGCCTCAGCCTGACGGACATCGAGGTGCCCGCCGAAACCCTGTACACAGAGAATCGCCGCCTCATTGATCCCGTCGCCAACCGCTACTTCTTCGTCCCTGATCCCGTGAAGGTCCGGATTGAGGGGTTGCCGCAGCTTCGGAAGGCACGCCCCGCGCTCCATCCCGATTTCCCGGACCGCGGGACCCGCGCCCTCGCCGGGGCGGAGGAGGTCTATCTAGCCGCCGCGGACATCGAGGCCCATCGGGAAACGGAGGTCCGCCTCAAGGACTGGTGCAACGTCCGCCTCGACGACGGAGCCCGATTCCTGTCCTGGAAGGTCCGGGACATCCCCAAGATCCAGTGGCTCCCGACGGGACTTCCCGCCACCGTGCTCATGCCCGACGCCTCCACGGTCGAGGGCCTCGCGGAGGAGGCCGTGGGCGACCTGGAGGCGGGCACCCTCCTCCAGTTCGAGCGCTTCGGCTTCGTCCGCGTTGAGAAAACGGGTCCTCCTGTGCGGGCCGTCTACGCCCATCGTTGAGCCGCGGGAGGGACAGGTTTTAACGCGAAGGGGGCTAAGGAAGTTCCATGGTTGCGGACCGCATGAAGCGGGTCAAGGGCTCTCCCACGGTCGGCCTGGCGGGTCGCGTGGCCGAGCTCCGGGCCCAAGGGGAGGATGTGATCTCCCTGGGTGGGGGGGAGCCGGACTTTCCCACGCCCCCCCACATCGTGGAGGCTGCGAAGGAGGCCTTGGACCAGGGCTTTACGAAGTACACCCCGTCCCCGGGCATCCCGGAACTTCGAGAGGCCATCGCCGAGCAGAGTGCGGCGCGTAGCGGGATTCCCGCGAAGGCGGAGAATGTCCTCGTCAGCTCCACCAAGCACGCGCTCTTCGCGACTGTCCTGGCGTTCGCGGGACCGGGGGACGAGGTCCTGGTCTCCGATCCGGGCTGGGTCTCCTACCTCCCGATGGTCCAGCTTGCCGGGGCCACGCCCGTGCCCGTTCCCACGCCCGAAGAAGATGGGTTTGCCCTCACCCCAGAGGCGGTCGCGGAGCGGGTCACCCCCCACACCCGGCTTCTCATCGTGAACACGCCTAACAATCCGACCGGGGGCGTGTACGGCCTCCCCGCCCTACGCGGCCTGGCGGATCTGGCGGCCGACCACGACTTCCTCATCTTGACGGACGAGATCTACGAGCGGATCATCTACGCAGGAGAGCACCATGCGGTGGCCTCCTTCCCGGGGGCCTTCGAGCGCACGATCACGGTGAACGGGTTCTCGAAGACCTACGCCATGACGGGCTGGCGCCTGGGATGGGCCGTTGCGCCCGTGGACCTGTTGAACTCCATCAACACGGTCCAGCAACACTCCATCACCTGCGCCACCTCCTTCGCGCAGAAGGGCGGGGTGGCGGCCATCCGCGGACCCCAGGAACCGCTAGAGGCCATGGTGGCCGAATTCGAGCGACGCAAGGATCTCGTCGTCGACGGGCTGGGGGAGATTCCTGGGTTGGAATGCGCGGAGCCCGCGGGCACCTTCTACGCCTGGGCACGGTACGACGACGATCGCGACTCGGTCACCATGGCGGAGACCATTCTGGAGAAGGCCCGGGTGGCCGTCATTCCCGGGGTCGGCTTCGGAAGGGAAGGCGAAGGCCGTCTGCGTCTGTCCTTCGCGACCTCCACCGAGGACGTGAAACGGGCCCTGATCCGACTTCGCGAGGTCCTAGGGTAGCTGCCTCAGGAGGGCCTCCACCCGCTCCTCCCCGAGGATCTCCTCGGCGTGCTTCTGGAGCTCTCGGGCGCGGGCGGTCTCCCCCAACTCCCGGAGGACCGCGCTCATCTCGACCTCGCGGTTGGCGCGGCTGATGGTGGCCTGAGGGCCAAGGAGCCGCAGGCTCTCCTTGTAGAGGGCGTGCGCTTCGACGAGCTCGCCCCGCCCTCTCGCGACGAGGCCCCGGTTGGCCCGGCAGGCCGAAATCATCACCGGGTCGTCCAGCCCATCGGCGAGCCGCTCGGCCTCCGCGCACCGTGCCTCCGCCCGATCGAACTTCCCCATGCGGGCCAGGAGGTCGGCGGAGTTCACCAGTGCGTAGGCCTCCCCGCGCACCATGCCCGCCCCCTCCGCCAGGCGCCGACTCGTCAGCAACGCCTCCAAACTCTCCTCCCACCGCCCCTCCTCCTTCAGGGCGATGGCCAGGTTGTTGTGCAGGTAGGCCAGGTCCTCCTTCCGGGCCGCGAGCAGCGGCTCGGCGGCCTGGAACGCCTCCACCGCTTCGGCGGTCCGCCCTTCCTGGAGGTAGACGATGCCCGTCTCCATCCGCGCCTGTCCACGCGGGCGGCGGGCCGCGATGTGCTCGAAGATGGCATCCGCCCTTGCCAGGTCCGCTCGGGCCCTGTCCTCTTGGCCCTCCTTCCGCCAGACGATTCCCATCCCGTAGAGGGCGAGGCCTC
>JBHHWA010000077.1:0-5365 GCA_046756285.1 Thermoplasmata archaeon | reverse complement strand
GGATCATCGCCCGGGCGTATGTTACAACTCAGTTCGGCGAACGGCTGGTGGGCCGATTCGATCGGACGATCCAGATTGACCCGCGCAACCCGGGCTGGTCCCTCCAGTTTCAGGATAGCGACTTTCGGTAACGGGCTTTTGATTGCCAGGTGCAGTCTAGGTAGGGTCTGGGCACTGTTAAGCGACGGGTGTGGGAAACAGAAAGGAAATCAGCGACCTGACGCGGGCTTCATGCAGGCCGAAACTTCCAGAAGGAATTGGGCGCGTTCTAACTCGCGGTCACTTGGCGGCGAATGTGCAGATCGAAGAAAGGGTGGGTTCACAGCTCGCGCCAGGCCAGGATCGAATAGCTCTTTGACGCGGCTCCGAGCATTGCATCCGCCACTGCCTGCCGACTAAAGAGGACCTCCCCACTCCCGTTCCCGAGCACGTTCCCAGCGGACGGCAGGGTCGTGAGGCTGTACACGGCCCCAATGATGGTGGTATGGATGTGGACGATGTCATCGACGATGAGTAGCCCTCTGAAGATTCCGGTGTCCAAATCCTTAATGACTGCGTTGTTGCATGAATTGTGGACGACGAGGACGCCGGAGCCGTCGACATTGGCAGGTTCCCACTCGCCCCCACACGGCAGTTCAACGTAGGTGACCCCTGAGAGCGAAAAGAGGAGGCCCGCGGGGTCCGTGACGTATTGGCTGCCGTTCACCCCAGACTGGGCAAGGCTCTTGAGCGTGCCCTCAGGGTACCCGTTTGAGACCCCACCCATGACCTCATCCGGGGTCGTCGGCATCCACCCGCTATAGTTTTCGACGATCACCGAAGGGTCCCCTGGCTTCGCCGGTACGTGGTCGACAGCGCCAGTGTCCGTTCCCCCCACGTCTGTACTTCCAGTCTGCGTATAGGTGTCGGCTGTAAAGATCCCGTACGTCCCGTTGTTTGCGATAAGAATCCCGTTCGAGTCATGATCCCGGCCGTCGACCGTGAGATTGCCGCTGGTTGCCGTTGACCCGTGGGTCGACACCGCGCCTCTCACGCCCGGCGCGATGTATGCCCGTTGGATTGTTGCCTCGATCGAGGAGGCGGCATTCCCGAGGGTTCCAATAGCGGTGAGGATCAGGATGTTGTCCGTATCCGTGGTCGCGCCTCCGGGGTCAGGCGGCATTGCCCCTATGGCGGTGGTGTTGTTGCCAACCGTGACGCTGTACGCGCCCCCTGCGAAGCTGACATTCGGGCCCCCGTTGGTGAAATTGATGACCGGTGGACTACTAGCCAGAATGGGATTGGCGTTGGCAGTGACCAATTCCCCCCTGGCATGCTCGACTCCCGCCTCGGTGATGGCAAAGACCCTTTCCCCGGTGACCTGGTTCGATGCCGTGGTGCTCTCAGCGAGGGAGAGAGTGAGGAAGATGGTCCCGAGCGGCAAGAGGAGGAGCATACCGAGAAGAGCAGTGATGAGAACTATCCCTGCCTCCCCTCCTCTGGTGCACGAGCCGGCGCTTAGTCCGGTAAGCGCCCTGACCTGCAGGATGAAATCGGGCTTCGGCTGTAAGAAGCGAAGTCCGTGCAGGAACCGCAGCGATCCTGCCTGGGTCTCCTGGGTCCATACCACTATGGCCACCGTCACGATGGGAGGTAGTTCGGCAGCTGCTCCCCCTGCTGGGGGGGAACAAGCGAGGACAACCCGCGCCCCCATGGAGAGTCGTTCGGGCAATACGACCAAGGCCCCTTCCAGACTCACGTTGCGACTTCGCCCACTGAGTGGAGTCCGCAAGTTCCGCCCGCCATCACCAACGACCTTCACGGTCGCGGAGAAATTGCAGGAAAGACGGGGACTGACTCGCCGCTCTGCCTCCTGCCGACTCGGATCGTCCGTTCCCGCCAGGGCCTGTGTATCCAGGTGGGTGATTGTCATCCCCTGCATGGCCTCTGCTCGTGGGACCATTTCATAACTTTTTCATAACCAAAGTAGTGAATAATTTGCACCTTGTGTTGCCGGGCTATTTGATAGCAACCCTGATGCCAAATGGAACACCCGTTACACACCCAGACTTTTAACGCATTACGGGCACCTCCCTCGCTAACCGGCGAGGCACATTGACAGACATAAAGAGAAAGTTCGCCAGTGTGGCAAAGGGAAGTAGCAAAATACGCTAAACAGAAACTTCCAATAGCAACCACTAAACAGAACGTAACTGCCAGAAGCACACCAGGCCCCCACCAACGCACCACGAGCGCCGAGGGTGGCCCCGACGCTCGTGATCGCTCCTGGGTCGGTGTTGTTTGGGTCCACCCACAGCGGAGTCCACTACTCCGCTTTGATGCGAGCTCCTCTACGGCGTGAAGGTTATCGTCGCCGTGCTCAGCGCCACGATGTCGCCAGCATCGATGGAATTATCCGCTAATGCCCCTGATACCACCGCAGCAAAGAACAGGATGTAGCTCCCCGAGGGCTCCGTCCCCGACCAGGTAAACGTGAAAAACGCCGGATCATTGAACACAAAGGGCGTGGTCAGGTCCACGCCGGCCACGATTGTCTGTAACGTGTTTGGGCTCGCCAAGCTCCCGACTCCGGTATTGAACGATAAATCCGTGAAGAAGACGACCGTGTCCCCGTCCGGTAGTAGCGCCCCGAAGAAAAAGTCCACGGGGGACACCTGCCGTGTACGGGGCGATGTCGCGATCCCGGGATTGTCCACCCCCACCGCAACGATCAGCGAGTCGCCCGGCGCAAAGGTTGCCGCGTTCGTGGCAAGCGACAGCTCAAGCGGCCCGTTGAGCACAACGGAGACGCTGTTGGCCTCGAAGTTCGCAAGGGCGAGGTCGAGCCGGCCGTCCCCATTGAGGTCGGCGATGGCGACAGAGATCGGGGCGACCCCGGCCGGGAAGTCGGTCGGTGCCCCGAAGCTGCCTGTTCCATCCCCGAGGAGGACCGAACCGGTGTTGCCGCGAGAGTTCGCCGTGACCAGGTCAGGCTGCCCGTCGCGGTTGAGGTCGGCGATGGCGACGGATTGGGGGCCGTCCCCGGTCGGGAAGTCCGTGTTCGGCCCGAAACTGCCCGTGCCATCCTCGAGGAGCACCGAGGCGGTGTTGGTGCCGGCGTGAGCATTCGCGGTGACGAGGTCGGGCCGCCCGTCTCCATTGAGGTCGGCGATGGCGACGGAGACGGGCAGGAGCCCCGTCGGAAAGGCGGTCGGCTCGCCGAAGCCCCCGGCGCCGTCCCCGACGAAGACCGACACGGCGCTGGCGCCAGCCCTCGCGACGACGAGGTCGGACTTCCCATCTCCGTTCAGGTCACCGATAGCGATGGACCGGGGGCTGCCCCCACCGGTCGGGAAGTCGGTTTTTGGCCCGAAGCTCCCGGCTCCATCCCCGAGGAGGAGCGAGATCGTGAAACCATTCGCTGTAACGAGATCGGGCTTTCCATCGCGATTGAGGTCGCCGAGGGCGACGGAAAAGGGAGCGCGCCCGGTGGCAAAGTCGCTCTTGGCCCCGAAGCTCCCAGTCCCATCCCCGAGCAGGACCGAGACAGTGTCCCCATCGCTGTTCGCGACGGCAAGGTCGAGTTTCCCGTCCCTATTCAGATCGCCGAGGGCGACCGAGAGCGGAACGAGCCCGGTGGTGAAGTCGCTCTTGGCTCCAAAGCTCCCCGTCCCGTCCCCAAGGAGCACCGAGACAGTGTTGGCATTATCGTTCGCGAGGGCAAGGTCGGCCCGCCCGTCTCGATTCAGGTCGCCGATAGCGACGGAGGAGGGGCCGGCCCCGGTCGCGAAGTTCATCGCCGGCCCGAACGACCCGGAGGGACTGAAGGGGGTCGGACTGAGGAAGACGAGCACAGGCACCACGGTTACTGTCCCGGCACCCGAATCAAGCACCGCAAGATCCGGTTCCCCATCTCGATTCAGATCACCGATCGCTACAAAGACCGGGAAGATCCCGTCAGTCCTCCCAGTATGGATGGTAGTAGGGGTCCCAAAGGAGCCGGTACCATCCCCGAGAAGGAAGGTGATCGCGTTGGCTCCCCTTCCCCCGTTGAATTCCCTCTCCACCACTAGATCCAGCTCTCCATCTCCGTTGAGATCGCTTGTCTTGACAGACTGTGGAAATTCTCCGACAACAAAAGCCGTCGCCGGCCCAAAGGAGCCGGTGCCATCCCCGAGGAGAACAGCAACGCGATCGGAACCACCAATGACCATTACTAGATCGAGATTCCCATCCCCATTGAGATCCCCCATCACCATAGGAATACCCGCCCCACCTGAGTCTATTGCTGCCCCAAAGGAGCCGGTCCCTGTCCCGAGGAAGATTGACACAGTACCGCCGTTGGGAACCGCAAGGTCGAGATTCCCATCCCCGTTGACATCCCCAATTGCGACAGAACTAGGGTTAGAAAACACGGCAAGGCTCGTCGCCGGCCCAAAGGAGCCGGTGCCATCGCCAAGAAGGATGGAGACATCATGGCTAAACTCATTGGCCGTCACGAGGTCTGCTATTCCGTCATTGTTGAGGTCGCCCGTCGCCACAGAACGCGGTCGGGCTCCAACGGTAAAGGGTGTCGCCGCCCCGAACGATCCGTCACCCACCCCCAACAGGATGGAGACAGCGCCTGGAGGAACGGGAAAGCTGAAAGGCGCATCCGCCACCGCCAGGTCCAGTACCCCATCCCTATTGAAATCTGCAGTGACCATGGCATCTAGAGTCTGCCCAACTAGGAAAACGGCGGCGGGCCCGAACGAGCCAGCACCATCTCCCAGGCGGATGGAGCCAAACGCCGCCAAATCCAGTGCCCCATCCCTATTGAAGTCCGCACTGATCATAGTTCCGGCATGTACAGGCGATGCCAGCCCGAGTCCTAGCAGCAGCCCCAGAGCCAGCACCCGTAACCGAAAGGGCCATGGGGAACACAAACACCCCATTGCCGCTTCTCCGTTGACATGCAAACACCCTCGCCGGTCTGTCCGACCCACGAGGGCGTCGAAAGGTTGTCCAGAGTCCAAGGGCATCGCTGCCTCCCCGAAGGCCGGACGGTTAGATTTGGGACGTGGCGGGAGCCTAGATGAGGGGGCGCGCACTGTCAATCCGTACATCTACGTAGTTTTTGCTGAAACAGCCTGTAGTTTTGGCCGGGAAAGCCCGTAGTTTTCCCTGCGGGCCGGGGAACGCAGGGATGGAGCCTAAGAGAGGGGCCAGTGTTGAGTCTGTCGGAGGTGACACGGGTGACCGGCAGTTGGGGCTTTTCTTAATTCTCCCTCCTGATTTTCTTTAAAAAGGTCCAAACCACTGTCACGCCGGTCACCCCTTGCTCACCTGGTAATGGCTCCGGGGCCGCTAGTTCCCGTCGGCTCACGCCGGCCGGAACTTCCAGAAG
>JBHHWA010000076.1:0-5375 GCA_046756285.1 Thermoplasmata archaeon | reverse complement strand
ACCGTTACTTCGACCGGATCGAGGAGATCGGAGGCGTCATCCCCGCCATCAAGCGCGGGTTCTATCAGCGGGAGATTGCCCGCGCGGCCTACCGCTATCAACGGGAGATCGAGAAGGGAGAGCGGACCATCGTGGGAGTGAACGCGTTCACCACCGAGGAACCCGAGGTGGTGGAGTACCAGCGAATCGACAAGGAGGCGGAACGGCGGCAGCTGCGACGCCTCGATTCCCTCCGTGACGACAGGGACCCCAAGAAGGTCGAACAGACTCTTACTGCCTTGCGGAGGGGGGCGGAGGGGGAAGTCAACCTCATGCCGCTCATCCTGGATGGCGTCCGAGCGGGGGCTACCCTCGGGGAAACGGTCTCGACGCTCAAGGAAGTCTTCGGAGTCTACGAGGAGCCTCTCATCTACTAGGTGTTGGCTTGGGAAAGATCCGGGTACTTGTGGCGAAACCGGGCCTGGACGGCCACGACCGAGGCGCGAAGGTCATCGCCCGGGGCCTCCGGGACGCCGGCATGGAAGTTATCTACACCGGGCTTCACCAGAGCCCAGAGGACATTGTGGAAGCGGCCGTCCAGGAGGACGTGGACGCCGTCGGGCTGAGTTCACTGTCCGGAGCCCACATGACCCTCTTCCCGCGCGTCGCCGAGCTCCTCCGGGAGCGGGGGATGGAGAATGTCCTGGTCATCGGGGGTGGCATCATTCCTCCCGATGACGTGGCCTCGCTCAAGGAGGCGGGCATCGAGAAGATCTTCGGTCCGGGCACCTCCCTCAAGGAAGTGGTCGCCTATATCGAGGAGCGCGCGGGGAACTAGACGCATGTCCCTGGTGGAGGCCCTCCTCGCGGGGGACAAGCGAGCGGCCGCGAAGCTCATTTCCCTCATTGAGGACGGGGACGAGCAGGCGACGGAGGTCATTCGGGCCATCTACAGGAAGACAGGCAAGGCCCAGACCGTGGCCGTCAGCGGCCCCCCGGGCTCGGGGAAGAGCACGCTGATTTACCGGTTGGCGCAGGCCTTCCGACGCCGAGGAAGGACGGTCGGCATCATCGCCGTCGATCCCACCTCGCCCCTCACCGGGGGCGCCCTACTCGGAGACCGCGTCCGCATGGGGGACCTGACTGCGGACGAGGGGGTCTTCATCCGGTCTATGGGGACCCGGGGTCGATTGGGTGGCGTTTCGGCGGCCACCTCGGACGCGATCAACGTGTTGGATGCCTTCGGGAGCGACGTCATCTTTGTCGAGACGGCGGGCGTGGGCCAGACGGACGTGGAGGTGGCTGCCCTTACCCAGACCATGGTCGTCCTCCTGATGCCGGGAACCGGGGACGACGTCCAGGTGTTCAAGGCTGGAATTTTCGAGGTCGCGGACTTGTTCGTGGTCAACAAGGCTGACCGAGGGGGCGCGGAGGCGGTGGCAGCCGACCTCGAGGTGATGGTGGGAATGGGGGAGGAGAGGGGATGGGTCCCCCCGGTCCTCCTTGCGTCCGGCCTCCGGGACGAAGGCAGTGGAGAGATCGCAGACAAGATCGAGGCGCATTCTGCGTACCTAGCCGAGTCCGGTCAGCTCGAGACGAAGCGGCGGACCCGGGTCGAGCGTGAGATCCTGGCGGCCCTCTCCGAATCCATCCAGGCCCGGGGACTTGCCCTGCGGTCCGGGCAGGCCTTCTCCGCGTGGGTCGAACGCGTCTTGCAGAAGGAGGCGAGTCCTCGGGAGGCGGCTCAAGGCCTCCTCGACGTTCTCGGACCCGAAGGTTGAACGGAGAGAGGGTTCACCCTCGCGAATGTTCGGTCGCCCCTAGAGGTGTGACGTTCGGCCCAGGCCAACCCTTAAGCCACCCCAGAACCATATAAGACGGTCAAGGAAGGCCCTTCACCAGAGGCATCCATGGGCTACGAGTTTCTCTTTCTCCTCGGACTCGCGATCGCGTTGGGGTTCAAGCACGCGTACGATCCCGACCACGTCGTCGCTGTCTCCAATGTCATTGCGCGAAGCAACGGGCTGAAGAAGACCTCCCTGCTGAGCGTGAGCTGGGCCCTGGGCCACATGGTGACGGCCGCGACCGTAGCGATCCTTCTCTTCGCCTTCCGAGAAGTCTTCCTCACCGAGCTGCTCGCGGTTCTGGAGATCCTCGTCGTGGTCATGTTGGTGGTGATCGGCGTTCTTGCCCTGCTGTGGGAGTTCAACATCCTCCACGTGCATGAGCACTGGCACGGGCTGTTCAAGCACCGCCACCTTCATACGCACGCCGGCAAGCATGGTGGCCACGGGACCATGTTCTCCATCGGCGTGGTCCATGGAGTAGCGAGCAACGACGAACTGCTCTTGCTCTTGGTCGTTGCCCTCGGTGTGACGTCCCTTGGTGGCCTCTTGGTCAGCGTCACGGCCTTCACCGTGGGCGTCGTCGTGGGCATGATCCTGTTCGGCGTGGCCGTGAGCTATCCTCTCCTTCGGTGGCGCAAGGAGAAAATCCGTCGAACGGTGACGGTTGTCGCGGCCGTTCTTAGTTTGACCTACGCCGCCCTCCTGCTCCTGGGCTGGGGGCTTCCTAACCCCATCCCCGTGCCCTTCTGAGCGCCGAACCACCCACCGGCGTTGGTTCGCGCCTTGATAATGAGGAGAAAAAGCTCAAAGAGGCCTTTGGTCACCTCTCCTGCAGCCGGGGCCGTCCAAGACGGCCGGCCCAGGGGTCATCTGGGGCGCGATAAGATGGAACAGGACGATGAGAGGCTCTTGGAGTTGCTCGCCAACCTGAAGGTCGACAGCATGAACCCGGATCTCTGGATGGAGGCGGCGTCGATCTATATCGCCATGGGGCGGGAGGAACATGCCTCCAAGGCCTACCAGGTGTCCATCAAGGTCGTGGATCCTGGGAAAGGCCAACCCCAGGTCCTGGACGAGATCCGCGACCTTCTCTGGGGGGACGTGGTGCCTTCGGAGGCGGATGATCGATCCTCAGATCGGGCCGACGTTCCTGACCACGCGACCGCTGAAGAATTCGTGACGGAGGGCTCCTTCCTCGCACCCCAGGTCTTGGTCGAGGCAGCGGAAGGGGTCCCCTCGAGTTTCGCGAGCGCGGAAGAGGCCCTGGACCAGCTTCGGCGCGAGCTGCACCCTCATGGGACGGTGACCTGTCCGGATTGCAACACCCTCCTCGAGTCGGGGGACCGGTTGTGTTACGGGTGCGGTGGGGAGATTCCCGAGGGCGAGGGAACGCTGGAAGAGAGGGTGACCCTGGCTCAGTCGAGACTGGCCGAAGACGAGAACGATCCCGACGCCCTCTTCACATTGGCAGCACACTTGTCGGTGAGCGGGGAACATGATGACGCGTTGGTTTTCTTGGTGAGACTCACAGCCCTAAATCCACGCTATCCCGGCCTCTGGTGGGTCAAGGCAAAGGTGTTCCTTGAGGCGGGTAAACCAGAAGCCGCCCGAGCGTCCGCCCGGATGGCGCGGGAAATCTGGAACGAGGGGCACGCGGCGAGAGCCACGTAGGTCGAGTGATATCCGCTCCGGGAGGATTTGGACGCGGAGATGAAGGAGAGTTCTGCTCTCGCTGTTATATGCCTTCACCGAGCGTGGCCTGCGGTGGCGACCGGAGTCTATGCAGCCCCGCCGCGAACGATTAGTACTCGCCCGCGCTAATCGCGCGTAGAGTGGTAGCGGGGTTGAAAGAGAGAGATGGGGAGGAGGGGATGGGTTGTCATCGTCGTGGCTACGGTCGTCCTGGTCGCTGTAACCGGGGTGTACATCGGAATCAATTTCGCTCCGCCCACATCTCCGCAGCCACCCGAGTCACCTGACTGTCCAAGGCCGGCTGGCCTCTGCGTCGAGCGCGAGGTGACCCGGGTCATCGATGGGGATACACTTGATGTCGAAGGCGGTCTCCGGATCCGGCTCGTGCTGGTGGATGCTCCCGAACCGAGCCAATCCGGCGGGCCCGCAGCCCGAGACTTTCTCACGGATCTCTGCCTGGGCTCCGTTGCCCTCATCGATGAGGACGACTTCCAGATTGGCGACGACCCGTTTAGTCGGATCCTCTCCGTCGTTTACTGTGACGGGACGAACGCGAACGCGGCGATGATCTCCTCCGGCCACGCGGACACATTCTACGACTTCTGCGACGCGAGCGAGTTCGGAGACGAGGCTTGGACGGGATGCGCATCACGCCCGCCGCCCGGGGATGAGTGCGATCCCACGTATCCTGATGTTTGCATCCCCTCACCGCCGCCGGACCTGGATTGTGGGGACATCCCGTACCGGAATTTCCGAGTTTTCCCTCCCGACCCGCATCACTTCGATGGCGACAGGGATGGGATTGGGTGCGAGACCTGAAACGAGACACCTACTGCAGAGAAGGCCCCGTAGGCTCTATGAGGCGGGGCGGGAGTGAGCCTCGCCGTCCGGTCGGCGTCTCGCGAGGGACGTACCAATCTGAGAGAGGGACGACACCCTCTCTCGACCCGAAGCCCTTAGTTCGCGTCTAGGTGTTACGTCCGAACGAGAACAGGAACCCTAGCGTTACGAGGATCACCACGGTGGCCAACCACGTCCAGAAGTTGAGATCAATGCCCAGCAAGAATACGGTGTTCAGCGCCCAGATGAACGCGAAGGGCCAGAGCACCAGGAAAACGATCGCCACCACAATAAAGATGGCGATCTTGGGCCCCATTCTGCCTCTCCCCCACATCTTCTCCTTCCCCTCCCACCCGCTAGGCGGGCTCTCGCTGGTGGTTCCTTCCCCCTCCTCTGCGGCCACGATGGGGGATGCGGCGAGGGGTATATGACTTACGGCCCCCACGGCTCCGATAATCTCCTTGGCCTACGCAGCGCGGCCAGGTAGCGGACGCGGAGGGGTCCGCCAATTCTATTTGACGGCAGGCGTCCGCTTACGCATGGTCCCGAGCGTGAAGGCTAAACCCTGGGTGCTTCTTTCGGTAATACAGGTGTGCATATGGGACTGCAGCGGAAGATCCGGAAGGCGGGCCACAGCATCGTGGTGACCCTTCCTTCTCAGCTTGCGGAGCTGACGGACCTTTCGGAGGGTGACGCCGTCGTGTTTGAGTACCTGGGCCGTGGCGCCCTCCGGATTGAGAAGGTCTGAGGGGCAACCTGCTACGCCGCAGCAAAGACGTATCCCCTTCTCCTACCGATGCGGTCAGCCACAATGGCTCCCCAGAGGGCACCAAGGACAAGGGCCGGAGTCACGCTCACAGCAGGTACAGTCGGAATCGGCTTGTCGTCGCTTAAGCCTTGTCTTTACGGTCAGCGCCGCGTCCCATGCTTGCTGCTACGCCCGCTACCACTATAACTATCGCGATGGCACTCATCCACGGCCAGAGGCTGAGTGGCAGGTTCTGCCCGAATGAGGTG
>JBHHWA010000075.1:0-5406 GCA_046756285.1 Thermoplasmata archaeon | reverse complement strand
CGGGGATACGGACTGCCTCCAAGGTCCAGGAGCGGGAGCTCATTGCCAAGGCGAAAGCGTTGCGCGGGACGCCAGAGATCCTCGTTCCCGCGTGTTTGAAGGATAGCTGCCCTCGCTGTCCCTTCGATCCGATCCTGGCCAAGTTGCAGAAGGTCGTCCCCTTCGCTGACGATGAGGCTCGGCTGGAGTACCAGGCGCGCCGGGGCCATCCCCTGGTCCGGGCCTACGCCGCCACCCTCCTCGTGGGTCTGCAAGAGAAGGCCGATTACCTGGCCCCGGCCAAGACGCCCTATGGGACCTTCCACTACGCCCAACGCGGGCGGGCGTCGCGGGAGCAGCTCGTCGGCGTCCAGTACTACAACGTGCCAGAGGTCCGACTCCTAACTGTGGGCGAGTATGCGCGGAAGCATCGGCTGCACGTCTACTCCCTCGAAGAGGGGATGATCACGTCCTGCCGCGAGGATCGGCCTCCCGAGGCCTTCGTTCAGGAGAGCCTGGCAAGACTGAAGCGGAGCGTGGCGGAGACCGAGGACGGCGTGGAATGTCCGCACGCGGGGAAGGAACCGACTTTGGTCGTGCACTGGAGGGGGGCAGGGATTCGCATCGCCCTGTGTGGGAAGGATCAGCCCCCCGGCGGAAACCTCCCCGCCTTCCTCGCCCAACGGATGGTCGTCCCCGACCTGGCGACTTCCTTCGGCCTGGCTTTGCGCCTGGACCTCGGATGCTCGGGTCGCGTGTGCGGATTGGGCGCGGATCGTCCGCTCACCAGCGGGGCGTCGCTCCTCTATCTTGATGGGAAGAAGGACGCGGAGGAGGTCCTGCAGCGGGAGACGGAGCGGGCCATCGAGGAGGCCACGGCGGCGGGGGCGTTTCTCCTGGGTCACCAATGCTTCGAGGATGATCAGGGGGCGTTTCTCCAGGCGGTCGGGGTGCCTGATGGCCTCAGACCGGTCCTGGGCCCGCTTCTCGAGGAGCGGGAGGGCGGTATCGCGATCTCGGAGGCAAGCCTGGCCAAGCTCCTGGACGCCCTTGAGGAGGATGACATGGAGCGTCTTCTTGGCTCCCTTCTGGCGGACGAGGAGATGGCAGAGGCCCTTTGGAAGGCCGCCCAAGCGGAGGGCCGGGGCCGGGAGCAAGTCGTACGGGAGGCTTTGGACACCCGCAAGGACCTGGACGTCCTTTCACGACTCCCCCATTGGGAACAGTTACCGCCCTTGGCCCGCCTTGTAGACAGCGTCGCCCGTTCCTTCAAGACCGATGGGAGGGACGAGGCGGTCCTCTTGGCGAGCCGTGGCTTGCAGGCCGGCGGGAAGATGAAAGTCGTGTCTCTCGCCTTTCTCTTGGCCCTCGGGGCCGCGAAGGGCAAGGGGTGGACCTTTCGGAAGGAGGAGCGGGAGCTGTCCGAGTTCTTGGCCCCCATGACCGGGGACCTGATGAAGGCCGAGGGGCCGGGATACGGGGACGCCCTCCAGCGGCTTCTGACCGCCAGCGGCTCCAGCGAAGTTCTCCCTACGTGATCCGCGCATCGAGGACCCAGTGAGAGACCCCGGGCGCGTAGGCCTTCACCCTACGCCGCCGCACTGTTTTCACCGTTCTTCCCGCGTCTTCCGCCGCGGCATGGAGGTGTCTCTCAAGCCGGTCCACGGCCCGGTCGGGGCAGGCCTCATGATAGTGAATCCACCCTCGGTCCCGCAGGACACGGAAGGCCGTGGGAAGGAACCGAAAGGTGTCCCGCAGGTAACCCAACACGACGCGGTCCCCGCTACTCTCCGAGGCCACGTCCCGACAGTCGCCCATGCGCGGCTCGACGGCTGCAGCTCCGTTCATCTCTACGTTCGCGCAGAGATAGTCGAAGGCGATGGGGTTCACCTCGCAGGCGACCACCCGTCCGGCCCCGCCCTGGAGCGCCATCGGAAGGGTGAAGTAGCCGATTCCCGCGAACATGTCGACGACCTCCTCGCCGGGCCGGCAGACCCGACCCATGTGGGCACGTTCGTCCAGGTTGCCCGAACTGAACATGACCTTCGTTGGATCGAGCCTGTAACGGACGCCGTTCTCCCTGTGGATGGTCTCCGTCTCTGCCCCCCAGAAGAGCTTCCTCCGTGGCGTCCGCCACCGTCCCTGAATCCCCTCTGTCTCTTCGACGACGGCCTTCACTCCGAGGACCCGCGCGTAGGCTTGCCCCACCTGCTCCCGGTGGGCTTCAAGTTCCGAGGGCAACCGCAGGACGAGGACATCCCCGATCCTCTCCCACCTCCGGGGGAGGAGGTCAACCAAAGGATTGGGGAGGTCGGCAACGGCCCGGACTTTCTGGTAAGGGGTCGGGCGAGGGTCTGCGATCGTTCGGGGACATGCCTCGCTAGCCACGTATCGTGATGGCGACGCGGTCCTATTCTACCTTCGCCTCGCCGCTTCCGGTGGCTCCTTCATGCAGCTGCGGGCGGCAGCAGAAGGCATATTAGCCAGCCCCTGGTACGAAAGTGCCGTGCGGGGCCTCCTGCTGGCTTTCCTCTTGTTGGCTATGATTTCAGGCACGGCGTTCGGACAGCCAGTCAGCGATCCCGAGAAGACGAACCTGATTCTCACGATTCAACCGACCCCACAACTGGCACCCGGCGAGAGCGGTGCCGTTGAGTTGGAATTGCACAACCCGTACCCCTGGGCCATGGAGAACACCTCCCTTTACGGCGAGGTCTACGCCTTCCTCCACCGATCGGAGTTTTCTGAGATCTCGAGGCTGCCGAATCCCCCCACGCTGGGGACCAACGGATCGACCTCAACCCGGGTGGCGTTCGGCGTCTTGCCGGCTGGGGAGCGGAACACCACGTCGTTGGCTGTAGGGACGTCACGACAGACCCCGGGCGGCACGGTGTTTACGCAGGGCGTCTACCTGGTCCGTTTCCGGCTGGACTTCGATTACGAGGGCGGTCTCCATGCGGTTATGGTCTCCCCAGGCTTCTACACCGCGGAGGAGTGGGCCTTCGCTACCCGGGATGCCACGCCCGAGGAGCAGGCCGCCTATCGGTACGTCGGGTTCGCGAACTACTCCTTCCTCGGCCTGGTGTTGGGCCTCCCGAGCATAGACGGTGTCCTAGCGGATGCGGGCTTCGGGGTGAAGGCGCCGCTCCCCATGTGGCCCTTCCAGCTCCTTGCCGTGGGTGCGGTGATTTCCATCTCCGCGGCCGGCTACTACCTCTGGCGCGAACGGCAGACCGGCGGGTAATCTTAAAGTCAGCGCGGAACCTTGGCTCGCCGTGGTCCAGCTCCCGTCGGCCAATACCGTGATCTTCTACGGGTACGCCTTCCTCCTGTCGGTGGGCGTCGCCCTCTACCTCGCGTGGGGCATCCTGTTCAACGCGTGGAACCTGTTCGCCCCGGAGAACCTCGGCATCTATGCCTTGGTCGTGATCATGGTCGTCTTCGGCGGGACGGGGATGCTCCTCTATCGGCCCACTCAGTAGGAGTTGGCGGCGTAGGCCACCGTGCTCGTCTCATCCCCGCACTCGAGACAGCGGCCCTCGAACTCCTCCGGCTCGTAGGGGGTGCCCAAGAGCCCGCGATCCAGTTTCTCTTCCATGGCCAGACCGCACGACTCCTTGCCGCACCAGCCCGTCCGGATGATTCCTTTGGGTGGCGTGTCCCCGTAGGCCTCGATTGTGTGAATCCCATCGCGCAGCTCCTCCTCCGCCTTCCGGTAGAGGTCCCTCTGGATGCGGTCGAGGGTGGCTTGGATGTGCTTCAACGCATCCCCGCGATTGGCCTTCCGGCGGCGCGTCCCGTCCCGGCGGACCAGGGTAATGTGATCCCCCTCGATCTCGTCCATGCCAAGTTCGACCCGGAGGGGGACGCCCCTCCGTTCCCACTCGTAGAACTTGGCGCCCGGCCGCATGTCACGGAGGTCCAGTTCCATCCTAACCGCGTCGGCGATCTCGGCTTCGAGCGCCTTGGCGGCCGCGACGATCCTTCGCTTCGCCCCCTTCGCAAGGATCGGGATGATCACCACTTGAATGGGAGCAATCTTGGGCGGGAGGACGAGACCGCGGTCGTCGCCATGGAGGGCCACGACGGCCCCCAAGATTCGCTCGGACATGCCGTAGGTCGTCTGATGTGCGAACCGCGGCTCCCCCTTCTCGTCCTCGAAGGTGACGTCGTACACCCGGGCGAAGTTGTCCCGGTACTGGTGGATGCCCGCGACCTGGAGGGCGCGGCCCGTCTCGGCGACATAGGCGTCCGCGGCGACGGTGTAGTAGGCGCCCGCGAACTTGTCCCAGTCCGGGCGCTTGGCGAGCAAGGCCGGCATTGCGTACTTCCGCGCCAGGCGTTTCCAGATCTCCAGGTTCTCCCGAATCTGCCCTTCTGAGCCCTCGAAGTCCTCGTGCGCCGTGTGCGACTCGAAGAAGAAGGACAGCTCCCGGACCCGCAGGAATGTGCGGGTCTGCTTCGTCTCGTAGCGGAAGACGGGGACGATCTGGTACAACTTCAGGGGAAGGTCCGTGTGAGCGCGGACCCATAGAGAGAATAGGCTGTACATCGCGCTCTCGCTCGTCGGCCGGAGGAGGAGGCGCACGTCGAGGGGGTTCAGCCCCCCGTGGGTGACCCAGTAGACGTTGGCACCGAAGCCCTTGATGTGGTCGGCCTCCTTCTGGAACTGGGTCTCCGGGACCAAGACGGGAAACTGGACCTCGTCGTGGCCCGTGCGGACCATCTCTTCGTGCATGTGGCCGTTGAGGAGCCGCATGGCCTTGCGGCCGTAGGGGGTCCACACGTACATCCCCTTCACCGGGTAGCGTCGGTCCACGAGGCCGGCGTTGTCGATGGCCTCGAGGTACCACTCCGCGAAGTTCGTTGCCTTCTCCATGGAACAGGGGCCTAAGCCAGGGGCGTAATTAGAGGTTTTGCGGGCGTCGGACATGTCCGCCAGAGGGTTTCCGGGGATGTCCTCGAACCTAGGGCGAGCCCTAGGGAACGTGCATGCAGTCGATGCCTTTATGAGAATGCACGCAATTCATGCATTGCATGGTCCAAGGAAAGAGGAAACCAACCATTTCCCTTCGTCTCCCTCCTGAGCTCCTACGGCAGGTCGACGAGTTCGTCCATCGAACGGGCATGCGGTCTCGGACGGAGTTTGTGGAGCGGGCTCTTGAGGAGTACGTCGAGGAGTTGCGGGAGGCCAAAGTCATTCGGATCAAGCCCTATACGGGGGAGGAGGCACGAGAGGCGATACTCGTGTATCTCGGGGATCACCCGGGGACGTACGTATCGGACCTCGCGGACTCCCTTGCCATGGACATTGAACTCGCCTTTCGTGTAGTGCATTCTCTTGCCGAAGAGGGTGAGGTCGTTGCCTGAGCTGACAGGGGCGGGAGACAGCGTGTCCGGGGAGAAGCTCGTGGCCGTGGGCCGCAA
>JBHHWA010000074.1:0-5416 GCA_046756285.1 Thermoplasmata archaeon | reverse complement strand
GTCCCCCCGGAGGCCATCCTGGCCATGGCCTACGAGGCCGCTAACCTTTTAACGGGACCCTCTCGTATGGCCATCCAGGAAGGCGCACCCTGCAACTTCCTGGTCCTCGATCTCCCCTGGGGTGGTGACGCCGCTTACCGCGTGATCAAGGCCTCGGAGGCCGACATCGCCCTCTTGGCGGTCGGGTCACGGGTGTGGGACCGAGAGCGGGGATGGCTTCCGGAGGATTAGGCATGGCGGAGAAACCGCGCGTGGAGGAGGTCATGACGAAGGACCCCATCGTTGCGACGCTCCCCGGGAACCGCACGGAGGTCCTGCGCCTCTTGGTCACGAACAAGGTGACGGGGGTCCCCGTGGTCCGCAACGACGGGACCTACGCGGGTTTTGTGGCTCGGAAGCACATCTTCGCCCGGCCGGAGGAGGAACAGCTGGCCCTCCTCGTGCAGAAGGATTACCCGGTGGTTTCCCGTGATACCCCTCAGCAAGACCTGGCACGGACCCTCGTCGAGGGAGGCTTCTACCACGCCACGGTGATGGAGGACTCCCGCGTGGTGGGCATCGTCACCCCCGCCGACTTCCTCGAGGTCGTGGACAAGAAGAAGCTGGAGACCGCAGTAGAGGAGTTCCTCACCTCTACCGCCGTGGCGGTTTACGAGGGGACCCCCATCCAAGCGGCCAACACCATCATGGCCATCGCGAAGGTCTTCGCCCTGCCCGTCCTCGATGCTAGCGGACGCCTCTCCGGGATCATCACGGACCGGGACGTCTTCGGGCTCAGCCGCATCGACGGGAGCGCGGCGATCCAGGACATGGGTCTGGCCCAGGAGGAGGACTCGTGGACCTGGGAAGGCCTGCGAAACGTGATGCGGCTCTACTACGACGTCCAGAAGGTGGAGCTCCCGAAGATTCCCGTGAAAGAGGTCATGGTGCGGGACGTCCTCACGGTCTCCACCAAGACGGGGGTGAGCGAGGCCGCCCGCACGATGCACAGGAACGACTACGGCCAGCTCCCCGTCATGAACCCCCATAACCGGCTCGAGGGCCTCCTCACGGAGCTGGACGTCCTCGGCAGTCTGCTCTAAAGGGATCGGGGATGGGCCGCTACGACGAGCTGATGTCCCTCTCCCTGCGGAGGGGCTTCCTGCTGCCCTCGGCCGAGATTTACGGCGGGCTGGCGGGTTTCTACGACTACGGGCCCCACGGCGCCCGCCTCCGGCGGAAGTGGGAGGACCTCTGGTTGTCCTCCTTCCTTCGGTTGGGGGACAACTACCACCTCATCGACACGCCGACCATCCAACCCTACGCGGCGCTGGAGGCCTCCGGCCACGTGGAGCTCTTCGCCGACGTCCTCGTGCCGTGCACCCAGTGCAAGGAGACCCACAAGGCCGACGAGCTCATCCAGGCGGCCACGGGGACCTCGGGCGAGGGGATGGACGTCGACCAGGTCCGGGAGGCGATCCGGAAGGAGGGCATCGTCTGTCCCAATTGCGGGGGGACCCTCGGAGAGCCGACCCCGTTCCACCTCATGTTTCCCGTGGCCATCGGCCCGACCGGGGAGGACCGCGCCTTCCTCCGGCCGGAGACGGCCCAAGGGGCCTACCTGGGGTTCAAGCGGGCCTTCGAGATTCTTCGGAAGCGGCTTCCCCTGGGCCTCGCCATCGTGGGCAAGGCATACCGGAATGAGATCTCCCCTCGCCAGGGCGCCTTCCGGCTGCGGGAGTTTCACCAGGCGGAGCTCCAGATCTTCTTCGACCCGGCGGGCTTCGATGCCACGCTGGACCTGCGGGAGGTGGAGGCGACGCCCCTGCGGCTCGTGCGAGCTGCAGATCGGGACCGCCTCGTACGTCCGACAGTGGCGGACCTCTTGTCGGCGGGGGAGCTGCCTCCCTTCTACGTCTACCACCTCGCGAAGGTGCAGAATTTCTACCTCGAGACCCTCCGGGTGTCCCCCGAGGCCTTCCGCTTCTACGAGTTGTCCGAGGACGAGCGGGCCTTCTACAACCGCATCCACTTCGACGTTC
The DNA here is from genome assembly GCA_046756285.1 of Thermoplasmata archaeon. Taxonomy (GTDB): domain Archaea; phylum Thermoplasmatota; class Thermoplasmata; order RBG-16-68-12; family JAJISG01; genus JAJISK01. The sequence goes on along the minus strand of JBHHWA010000074.1, from coordinate 3,395 downwards.
AGGTGGCCTTGGAGTCCTGGGGCGGATTCCAGGAAGTCGGGGGCGTCCACTACCGGACCGACTACGACCTCAGCCGCCATCAGGAGCACTCCGGCGAGAAGATGACGGTCTTCCACGAAGGCACGCGGTTGGTGCCCCACGTGCTGGAGCTCAGCTTCGGCGTCGACCGGAATGTCTGGGCGACGCTGGATTTGGGCTACGAGCCCGGAGAGAAGGCCGTCCTCCACCTCCCCCCTCGTCTGGCTCCTGTGACCCTGGGGGTCTTCCCCCTTGTCAAGAAGGACGGCCTGCAGGCCGTGGCGGAGGGCATCTATCGTGAGGCCCGGACATGGTGCGACGCCGCGTACGATACGTCGGGGAGCATCGGTCGGCGGTATGCGCGCATGGACGAGATCGGCACGCCGTACTGCCTCACGGTGGACTACGACAGCCTGGAGCAGGACGACGTCACCCTCCGCGATCGAGATTCCACGGAACAGGTTCGCGTGGCTGTCACGGACCTTCGGGCAACCCTTCAGGGGCTCCTCGAGGAAACCTTGGACTTCGATGCCCTCTAGCCCGACCGCTGTCTCACCGATCCTGGAGGGTCTCCGCCAGGCCGTTCACGAGATGACCTCCGACGTGGAACGGGTGACCCTTGCCTTCTCGGGCGGTCTGGACAGCTCCGTAGTGGCCTTCTTGGCCTCCGAGAGGGTGGAGATCGAAGCCCTCACCGTCGGGTATCCGAAATCCCAAGACCTCGCAAACGCCCGCGAGGCGGCTCGGCTCCTCGGGCTGAACTGGGCGGCGGTCCAGTTGGATGATGACACTCTCATCCGCAGCGGGGCCTCCCTCCTCGAGGCCTTCCCCGATCTGGACGCGATTGCCCTCTCCTTCGAGATCCCCTTGTGGACGCTCCTCCCGCACGCCCCCACGGGCCCCGTCCTGGCCGGGCAGGGGGCGGATGAACTCTTCGGAGGCTACGCGCGGTACGCGGGACTGAACGAGCCGGACCTCCAGGAGGCTCTCGAACATGACCTGGGGGTCCTCCTCCGCGAGACGATTCCCCGTGAGAAGGCCATGGCCCGCCACCACGGGAGGGAGCTCCGCCTGCCGTTTTGCGATCCTCTTGTGGTCAGCCAAGCCCGCGCTCTTCCTGCGGACCAGCGGGCACGTCCGCGGCGGAAGGAGCTACTTCGTAGAGTGGCGACCGAGCTTGGGCTTCCAGAGACGATCGTCGAACGGCCCAAGAAAGCGGCGCAGTATGGATCGGGCGTCATGCCGGCCCTCCGTCGATTGGCAGGGGCCGAAGACCGCCCCATCCTGGAGTTCCTCCGAATCGAGCGCCGTTCTACGCCAGGTCCTTAGCCATATACGGTCGCTCGAGCCGGTACCCGAGCTTCTGGTAGTAGCCCCGCACGCCTACGCCGCTCGTGACCCGAAGGCGGCGGAACCCCGCTTCGGCGGTCGCGCGTTCTGCCTGAGCCATGAGGGCTTTTCCGTAGCCCTGGTGCTGCCATCGGGAGCCTGGTGCCTGCTGAAAGGGTACCATCTGGCCAAAGACCTTCAGTTCCCGGAGGAAGGCGCCCGCCTCGCAGAGACGTAACCGGGCGTACCCAACGAGGACGTCTCGGCCGAATTCCTCGAAGCTGAAGAAGACCTCCTCGCCCCCGCTCGCCGCGTAGCGCAGGGTTCCCATGCTGACATCCTCTGGATCCGCCTGCACGCGGCGCAGTCCTGCCTCGCGACAGCGGATGCAACGGCACCGGGTCCCCTCGGCCTCCATGCGCTCACGGACCAGCTGACGCAGATGCCCCTTCTTCACCCCCGCCTCGATGTCGGAGGCCCCGATCTCTCGATTCACCCGGAGGATGCGAACGTAAGGGGGGACGTGGGGCTTCGCCTCCGCCAACAGCCGCACGGCTTCCTCGGTCCCCATCTCCTCGTACTCCCCACGACGCCAGAGGCGGTAGAGGCCCGTCCCCTTCACGACGAGCGTGGGGTACACCTTCAGCATGTCGGGGCGATAGGCGGGGTCTTCGAAGAGCTCACGAAGAGCCCGAAGGTCCCGGTCGTAGTCACTCCCGGGCAGGCCCGGCATCATATGGTAGCCCACCTTGAGTCCCGCGTCCTTCGCACGCTGCGTGGCCCGAACCACCTCCACCAGACCGTGCCCGCGGTTGACCCGCTGAAGGACGTCTTCGTAGAGGGACTGGACCCCGAGCTCCACCCGCGTGACGCCGAGACCTAGGCAATGCTCGACCTCCGGCCCGAGGAAGCAATCGGGCTTCGTCTCCACCGTGAGCCCGATGCAGCGGTGTGCGGCTGTCTCGTTTCGGTGGTGCGCCTCTTCCAGCGTCTTCGCTTCCCTTCCATTCAGGCCGTCGAAACACCCCTTCGCAAAGGCCTCCAGATAGGACCTCGAACGGGAGGTGAAGGTCCCCCCGATGATGATGAGGTCCACCTTGTCGGTGGGATGACCGATCGCGGCGAGCTGCCGAAGCCGCGCCTTCGTCTGGGTGCGGGGATCGTAGCGGGAGCGGGCGGCACGCCGTGCGGCCGGCTCCGTCCCCAGATAGGCCTGCGGCGTGCCCCAGTCCACGCCCCCGGGGCAGTAGATGCAGCGGCCGTGGGGGCAGGGAGCCGGCGAGGTCATGACCGCCACGACGGCGACCCCCGAGGCCGTGCGGACGGGTTTCGCCCGGAGGAGGATCCGAACCTCCTCGTTCGACTCGGGCAAGTACCGTAGGATCTCGAAGTTGCGGGGGACGTGATCCAGGCCATGACGACGACACGCCTCCCGCTTCGCCGCCTCGAGGGCCTCCGCATCCCGGATTTCCCCCTGCGCCACGCGATGGGCGAGCTCGGCCAGGGCTTCCATCCCGCCAAGAAGCTGGTCCATGCCTAAAACGGTTAAGGTTAAGGCCGCCAGACGTCTGAAGGAAGCCCGATGAAGGACGTGGACTCCGAGGCGGCCTCGGCCATCCCCGACACCGTCCAAGGAACCTCCAGCTGGCTCCGCGTCCTCGCCCGCGAGGTCAACACCTACGTCCTCTTCATGCACACGTGGAGCGCCATGGGCTTCGTGGTCAGTCCGGAACTCATCGGCTCGCTCCTGGAGCTCCAGGATCAGATCATGGGAACGCGCAGGGATCTGACCTCCCTGGGACCCGGCGCGGGCCTCGGCAGCCTCTCCGGTTCCCTCCACGACATCGCCGATCGGGAGGAGACGGTCTTCCGGGCCATGATGGAGGAGATCAAGAAGTTCAAGGACGATACAGAGGACCTGTTCCCGGCCTTCAACCTGAACTTCGACCCCTGCTTCTGAGGAAGCCTCTCCCTTCTTGACGTTACGTGTCCACGGCCGATTCCTCGGCGACCTTTGCCTCGTGGTCGGGGAGGATATCCTCGGCGTC
>JBHHWA010000073.1:0-5538 GCA_046756285.1 Thermoplasmata archaeon | reverse complement strand
AGGAGGAAACGAAATGGGAGAACCGAGTTGGTATCGGGCGTTGAGTCATCCCGCGGTGCGTGCGGCGGGGAACGCCGTGGATCTATCGATCTATCGCGACCCCGGCGAGGCCACCTACGGGACCTTTAAGTGGAAGGCGCCCGCGGAGGGGCTGGTCCAGGTTGGCGGGCCCCATAGCACGGAGACCAAGTGGACGGACGAGTTCGAGATCGCCTTCACGAAAGTTGGGTCGGAAGGACCTCTGGTACTCTTCCTCCATGGCGTCCCGACGAATCGGATGCAGTGGGAGGACATCCAGCGGCACGTAGGCCGCTTCGCCGAGACCATCGCCATCGACATGCTGGGCATGGGGGAGAGCACCCAACCTCGCCTGTATGGCAAGAAGACGGACAAGAGCGACAACGACCTCTGGTACTGGAAGCATGACGTGGACTACATCGAGGCCCTCATGCAACACGAGTACCCCGGTCGGAAGTTCTTCTTCGTCGCCGACGACTGGGGTGGGGGCATCGCAAGTAGCTACGCCGCCGCGCACAACGACCGGCTGGAGGGGTTCATTCTCCTGGACCCCATCGCCTTCGACGGCTACCCGGTGAACGAGATCCAGGCCATCGGCCGCGGCTCTCTTGTCCCGAACACGCCCGAAGGGGACGAGGCGTTCGCCAACGGCTTCGCCGCCTTCGACCAGACCTTGGTCCAGATCTACAAGACGATGGTGTACGACCCGAACGTGTACAACCAGTACAAGCTGCGCTCCATCACCTTCCCGTACGTGGACGTGGACTACGAGCGGAACACGGAGGGGGATGGCGTCACGGACGTCGCCAAGTCGACGACGATGCGGCTCAAGCTCCATGCGATCCGCGTCCTGGCGGACCGGGCGGCCATCCTGAGCCCTGCCCTGTTGCTGCCGTACGACCCGGTGGAGAACCCGGAGGGGGTGCGATACGAGAACATCACCGTCCCGAGTCTCATCATGTGGGGGGAGTTCGACAACATGATGCCGGCGGCACAGACGCAACGCTTCGCGAACGTCCTGGGGACGGATGACGTCCAGCTGACCCTGGTGCCCCGCGCCGGCCACTTCGCCGGGACGGACCAGCCCCGGTACGTGGGCGACACGATCGTGAACTTCGTGCGGCGCGTCAAGGGGCGCGAAGCCCTGGCCGACATCAACCTGGGGAACGAGGGGATTTGGAAGGGCGACGAGGCCCTCCTGATCCAGGATCTACGCGCACTCCACGGGGTCAACGGAGGATAGGGCTCTCCGGGACATCGGCAACCGGAGGGTAGATAGGGCTCGATGCCCCGTCCCCTCCGGGGGAACTCAATGGCGGAAAGCCAGAGGAACGTCTTGGACACCTTCGTCTACGAGGAGCCGAGGGCCGCGCTCCCCGTCTGGTACGTGGAGGAGGGGTTGATCGGGCAAGAGGCCCTGTTGAGTCACTTCCTGCCCGGGCGGGGAGCCGCCGTTGCCTGGCGGGCGGAAGCCCAGAACGGAGACCCGAAACCGGACACGGGGGTTCCCGCGTTGCTGCTCATGATGGACGAAGAGGCCTTGCAGTTCCCCAAAGGGTTCGCGAAGGACGACTTTGTCATCCAGGGCCTCTACGCGGTCTTCAACTGCTGCACGCATATGTGCTGTCAACCGGGTTGGCAATTCCTTCCCAGAGAGAGGCAGCGTGCTGACCTTGGGTACGACACCGTCTACTGCCCCTGTCACGCGTCCCAGTACGATCCCAGGCGCCTCGAGGAGTACAAGCACCCAGGCTGGCCGCGAGGTGAAGGGGCGGACTATCTTGGTATCTACAAGGTGCCGAAGGTAGGGCCGGCCAATCGTGGGATGCCCCTGATTCCCATCACGCTGGAGGACGGAAAAATCGTGGGACACTTGAAGAATCCAGCCTGGTATCGCTATCAGAAGTTCCGGAGGAAGAACCTGTAGCCGCCGCCTTCTGGGTCGCCCCGAATGGGGTCCGCCCACTCCGGGGGACTACTCGGAGCCCTCGTTACCTCTTTCGCAGACACTAGCCTGTCCGGCCCACTACGTGGCGACGACGGTCGGGCGCGTCCACGGAACCGCATCCCTCTCACTTGTGAGGCGGCCATCGGATGCAAAGAGTCCCTCTACATGGCGTGAGGAGAGACTCTTAACGGGTGCGTCCAATTGGCCGCAAGGGAACGCTGGTTCGACGCAGTGCTCGACTTGCCCACCGACGATCGTGAGGAGAACCCTAGCGTCCCGAATGCTCTCGGGCGGGAGATCCAAGGGATTCTCCGAGAGGACCACGAAGTCCGCGAGCTTATCAACGGCGATGCTCCCCTTTGCGTCCTCTTGAAAGGTTCCGTAGGCGGCGTCGATGGTGAGGAGGCGGAGGGCCTGCTCTACGGTGATGCGCTGATTGAGCATCCACGGAGGCGGGGGGATCCCTTGGTCGCCTACGCGAGTGACAGCCTGGTGAATTGCATCTAAAGCAGAACTGGTAGCGGGAATCCCAAACGGGAAGTCGGTGCTGCCGATGGCCGGGACACCTGTCTCCAGCAAGTCATGCCATCTGGCGATCTTTCCTACGTCTTCCGGGCGTTCCGTCTCCGTATCCGCAGCCCAGTTCGAGTGGAACCAGGTGAGCTGAAGAGAAGCAATGATCCCCAGCTGGCGCATTCGCTCCAGTTGGTCATCTCGGATCATGACCACATGTTCCGCCCGGTGGCGATAGAGGTCATTTGACGCGCCTTGCAGGGCGTCCTCGTAGGCGTTAAGAAGGAGATCGAGGGACTCGTCGACGGTCGTGTGGGATGCGATCTGAAAGCCGGCCTCATGCGCCTCGACGACGAGTTCGCTCAGCTCACTCTGCGAGAACAGGAGCTCCCCCCAGAGCCAGCTATCGACAAAGATCTTCACCCCGCCGATCCGCAACTGGGGGCTGAACTCTTGCCCGGGCTCGTAGCTCTGATACCAGTTCCCGAATCGCTCGCGTTGCCAGCTGAGTGGCAGGTAGCCATTCACGCGCACGCGTAGCTCCCCCGCCTCGTCCAAGGCTCGCAGCTCATCCAGGCGCTCCTGGTTCACGAAGAGCTCCGAGATGCTGGTCCAGCCGTTTTCCAACGCCTCCTGGATGGCTTCCTGAGCGGAAGGGACTTCGACTCGTTCCCGGTCGCCAATCCTGTGGGCGTGGGAGTCGATGAATCCGGGCAGGAGGGTCCGCCCCGCCAGATCCACGATGAGGGTCCGATCTGTCCGTAGGGCGAGGGCTTCCTCGTTGGTTCCGACAGCCGCGATGCTACCTCCCACCACGGCGACGGCCTCAGACCGAGGCCGATCGACCTCCATCGTGAGGACCGTGCCGTTATGGAGAATGACATCCGCTGGATTGGCTCCCGGTGGCGAGGCTAGAGGAAGAACCACGAGGATGGCGACCAAGGAGGCAATGAGGATCACCACGGCGAGGATTGCAAACGTCCGGGCGCGCTTCGGCCATCCTCGAACGCCTTCTCCGTCCGTCATGGCGGTCTCACCGATCTCTTCCCCAGCGGAGGGATAGACGCGTGATCCCCCAGGCCACCCAAGCAACCGTCGGTAGGATTTTCCTCTCCCTCATCGAAACGGAAATCTCTCTTGCCTTAAATGCCTTGACAGGCCATAACTCGGCCCTCTGAAAGTCGCGGCTTTCCAAACGGACGTGGGCTTAAGATAGCGGCCGCTTGTCACACGACTCTCGGAGACAGGGTGAGGGGCATCCAGAACCACTCCGGTCATGAGGGGAAGGGCGGCGGTCACGACATGGCCGCCATGTACCGCAGCAACGAGCGCGCGCTGAAATTGGGTGCCTGGCTCACGGGGATCTACTTCGTTATCGAGTTGGGGCTCGCTGTGATCAGTGGATCTGTCGCGGTCCTCTCCGACGCCTTTCACACATTCTCGGCCGTCGGAGGCGTAGTTCTGGCGCTCGTCGCGGGCCGCATCGCGGCGCGCCCTGCCGACCGGTACCGGACGTTCGGATCCTTCCGCGCCGAAATCCTAGGGGCCATGTTCAATGGCGTGTTCCTTCTTGCCATGGCGGGCCTCGTCTTTTACGTCGGAATCTTGCGCCTCCTAAACCCGACGCCCGTCGAATCGACCTTCATGATTTTCGCCGCCATCGGAGGCATCGTCACGGAGTCCATCTCCCTAGCCTACCTGTACCGCGGGCAGAAGGAGAACCTGAACGTGCGAGGCGCCTATTGGCACGTGGTGCAGACCTTCGTCGGCAGCATCCTGATCATCGTCGCTGCGGTGGTGATCTCGTTCACAGGGTTTCTCCAGATTGATCCCATTCTGGGCATCGGATTCGGCGGGGTCCTCGTTTGGGCCTCCGTGGGCATCATCCGCGAGGCAACGGGAATCCTGATGGACACGGTGCCGACGGATGTCGATGTCGTGAAGGTCCAGAAGGTGCTCCGGCACATCGAGGGTGTCAAGGACGTCCACCACGTCCACGCCTGGGCCCTGACCTCGGGCAAGAACCTGTTTTCGGCCCACCTACTCATCGAGGACGCCGCCGACCATGAGCGTGTGCTCGACGAGGCCCGGACTGCCATTCGCACACGGTTCGGGTTTTACTTTTCTACTATGCAGGTCGAGAAGTCTAACGCGCATGAGGAAGGGGCCGAGGAGATTGACTTCGCCGACGATAGACCCACCTCGCACACCCAACGGCGGGATCCATCGTGAGCAGGAATCATGGCTCACGGACCCGCCAAGGGTAGCGATCACGGGATCGATAGACCGGGAATAGGTCTCACGAGCCCATTGGCAAGGGTTACATCCGGTCTAGGCTGGCTTTCGTAACTGCTGGACGAAGGTGAACAGGAAGAGGCCGATGAACGCCGCGATCAGGCCGAGAGCGGCGAAGACGTCGAGGCGAAGCCACGGCACCCAATGGTGAACCCACCAGTCGACGGCGGCGGCCTCCAGAATGTAGACCGTGACGTAGACGTAGAGGAAGGCGATGAGGCCGAAGACGAACAGGGCTTTCCCCAAAGCGGCGAGGAAGGCCATGCGGAGGCTGACAGAGACCGGATCCCTACCTCGAGTCAGAGCCGGGAGAAATCTCGATGCGTGTCCGGATGAGCCGACGGTCTCGTTCTCGAGCGGGGGAGGATGTAGGGCGGCGGCGTGCCGCTCCCAGAAGATCCCCAGACCGGCCATGAGGACGCCGAAGAGACTCGCAAAGGCGAGAACCGAGATGGCCACCTCGTTCACGTCGGATGTGGCGATGGGGATCACCATCACACCCGCGGCCAACAGGGCAAGGCGTGTCGGTTCGATCGGATCCTGGGTCCCAGTCCCCGTCGCGTGAATCACGGACGAGGGGGAGACGCCCGGGATTCCCCCCGTCACGAAGATGCGTAATGGGATGTGCCCGTCTTCTAAGCCGCCGACGACTAGGACGTCTGCGGGAGACCCTCCAAAGTCCTGACCCCGTTCGAGGTCCATCACAAGACCCTGGAGGATGAGGGGTTGTCCAAGGTAGTTCGCGGGCTCTCCCTGCAACGCGT
>JBHHWA010000072.1:0-5611 GCA_046756285.1 Thermoplasmata archaeon | reverse complement strand
CACGTTCCTGTACCGCTGCGACTCCCGCTTCTTCACGGAGCCCCTCGAGGAGATGCTGCGGGAGAAGGACCTCTACGGCCTCCTCGTCATCGATCGCTCCGAAGCGACCCTCGGGCTGCTCCGTGGCAAGCGGATCGAGGTCATCAAGAACGTTCAGAGCCTCGTGCCCAGCAAGCACAGTAAGGGAGGACAATCCGCCCGACGGTTCGAACGGCTCATCGAGCAGGCGGCGCACGAATTCTTCGTCAAGGTGGGCAATCTCATGACGGACGCCTACCTGGAGATGGACGATTTGAAGGGGATCCTCCTCGGGGGACCCGGCTACACAAAGGACTTCTTTCTGGAGAAGGACTACATCCATCACGAACTCAAGAAGATCGTCCTGGACACCTTCGACGTGGGGTACGCCGATGAGTCGGGGCTCCGGGAGGTGGTGGAGAAGGCCAAGGACACCCTGGCCGACCTCGACCTCATGCGGGAGAAGCGCCTCGTCCAGTCGTTCCTGGATCAGGTCCGCCGCCCGGACGGGGGCCTCGTGGTGTACGGGGAGGAGGAGGTGCGCAAGGCCCTTGGCTTGGGAGCCGTCGAGGTGCTCCTGATCTCCGAGGGCCTTCGAAAGGTCCGGCTAGAAGTGCGTTGCCCCAACTGTGGACATCGCGGCCACGAGACGACGGAGAGTGGCGAACCGGGCCCGTGCCCGGAGTGCGGGTCCGAGGTCGACGTGGAGGATCGCGTGGACGTCGTGGAGGAGTTGACGGCCCTCGCAGAGAGCGTCGGAACCCGTGTCGAGTTCATCTCGGTGGAGTCGGAGGAGGGGGCACTCTTCGCTCGCACCTTCGGAGGCCTGGGAGGTCTCCTGCGCTTTCAGGTGGCCGGATGACCGAGGACCCTTGGCGGGACCTCACGGAGGAGATCACGGGGCTCGTTCGGGCCGGCGAAGAGGCGTTGGGTTTCCCCCGCGCAGGCGCGCCTCTCGAGATCCCGTCTCCCGAGTTCGGCGACGTCGCCCTCCCCACCCATGTCTACGCCAAGACGGCACGATCGCCTCCGCCGGAGATCGCGGCCCGGCTGTCGGAGGCCATGCCGTCATCGGGCACCTACGTGAGCCGGCACGAGCCCATAGCGGGCTACGTGAACTTCCACATCGACCTGGGTCCCTTCGCCGAGCACACCTTGGGGACCATCCTCCGCCGTTTGGGGGATTATGGGCGCGCTGCTCCGAACGGACGACACGCCCTCGTGGAGCACACGAGCGCCAATCCCACGGGGCCGGTCCACGTCGGGCGCGCCCGGAACTCCATCATCGGGGACACCCTGGCGCGACTCCTCGACCGGGCGGGGTATCAGGTCACCCGAGAATTCCTCGTCAATGACTCCGGTCGACAGGTCCTGACCCTCCTCTGGGGCCTCGACAACCTGCCGGAGGAGGACCTGGAGCCTCCGGAACGCGAAGGGGAGGAATACCGATCGGTCCGATTCTATCGGAAGGCGATGGAGGCGGCTGAGGATTCTGCCGTCACTGAGGCAATCGACGAGATGGTGCGCCGGCTTGAGGAGGGGGACGACGAGCTCAGGCAGCGGGTGCGAGCCGTCACGAGGAAGATTATGGACGGGATCCTCCAGAGTCTGGGCCGTTTGGGGATTGCCTTTGACAACCTGTTCTGGGATGACCAGGTCCTGGCCGACGGGAGTGCCCAACGGGTGGTCGAGCGTCTCCAGACGGGTGGCCACTTGGAGAAGGAGGAAGGGGCCTTCTACATCGACATGACGCCGTATGGGTTCGCGGGACGCGACCCACGGTGGTTTCTCACACGCAGGGACGGGACCACCCTCTACACGACCCGAGACCTGGCCTATCACCTGGACAAGTTTGGACGGAGTGACGAGGTCCTGAACGTCTTGGGAGAGGACCACCGACTGGAGTTCCAGCAGCTCTCCGCGGCCCTTGGCCTTCTCGGGGTCGACCGGGAGGTGGAGCCGGTCTTCTACGCCTTCGCCGCCCTACCCGAGGGAAGTTTTTCTACTCGGCGAGGGCGGGTCGTCCACCTGGATGACCTCGCCGACGAGGCCGTGGAACGGGCTTTAGCCGCGGTAAGGGCCCGGCGCGAAGACCTGTCCGAGGAGGAGATGGCCCGTATCGCGGAGGCCGTGGGAATCGGGGCTGTTCGCTACAACATCGTCAAGGTCCAGCCGGAGAAACGGATCCTGTTTCGATGGGAGCAGGCGCTGAGCTTGGAGGGCCAGACCGCCCCCTTCCTCCAATACGCCTACGCCCGAGCCGCGGGGATCCTGGCGAAATCCGATGGGTTAGATGGATGGGACGCAAGCTTCCTGGGTCACCCTCACGAGAGGGCTCTCGTGAAGCTGTTGGCTCGGTTTCCGGACGTCCTCCGCGACGCTGCCAATCGACGGCGTCCCAACCGGGTGGCCCTCTTCGGTCACGAGTTGGCGACCGCCTTCAACCAGTTCTACCGAGACTCGCCGGTGTTGAAGGCCGAGACGGACCTCCGTGCCGCCCGCCTCGCCCTCGTGATATCCTTCCGTACGGTCCTCGGAAACCTCCTTGAGTGCCTTGGAATCCAGCCCCTCGAGGAGATGTAGCGGCTCAGGTCCACTCCTGGACGATGCCGGCGCTGGGTTGGATGACCTCTCGAAAGGACCTCGTCTCACCGCGTAATCCGCTCACGGCCCCGTCCGCGAAGCCTGCGTCTCAGGAAGAGGGCCACCGGAATCCCTACGATGATCGCGATGATGGACCCGATAAGGAGGGGCTGCTTCCAGGCCGCCTCGCGAACGTCGAGCTGCAGTTCCACCGTGTTCCGGGGTCCGATGAAGAGGTCGGGCTCCTGCGGGTCTGTAACGTTGGCGCGAAGCGTGTAGTTGCCCAGGGGACCCGTGGTCCACGTGAACTCGACGACCTTGATCTCCCCCGGCGCCAGCGTGTTGTCGGTGGCGACCCCGTTTACGTCCTTGAAGACCAAGCTGGGAGTGATGTCGACCGGGGGACCGGGGGATTGTCCGAATTGGAAGGCGAAGAAGGTCACTTGCACGTTGTTGGCCGGCGAACGTCCTGGCACGTTCGTCACGTTGAAGCTGATGAAGAGGACCACTGCGCCGAAGATGGTGGTCTCCTCCGGGCTGGCGGGGTCGACGAGCATGATGTTGGGCTCGATCTCGAGGTCGGGCCGGGTCTCAGGGTCGACTCCCACCACGATGCTACGGGTCGCATTGCCCTCGTTTCCGGCTTGGTCCGTGACGGTCAGCACGACGTCGAAGTTTCCGTTGTCCGCGTACATGTGGGTGACGTTCACCCCGGTCGCCGTGTTGTCGTCGCCGAAGTCCCACGCGAAGGTCATGTTCGCCACGGGGTCCAGGTTGTCCGTCGTGTCGGAGCCGTCGAAGAAGTAGGTGACCTGCTCGACGAGGCTAGTGACCTCCTGAAAGTCCTCGTCCAAGATGCGGAACTCGACCTCGGGGGGCGACGTGTCCGCGACCATCGCCGTCATCGTGGCGTTGAGGCTTTCATGGCCGGCTTGGTCCACGACGGTCAGGTTCACGGTGAACTCCCCGGGTTCATCAAAGGTCCAATCCACATTCCGGCCGGAGGCGTCCACCACTCCGTCCCCGTTGAAGTCCCAGCGCCACGCTCGGATGGCGCCCACCATCTCGTCGTGAACGCGGTCCGTGGAATTCCCTCCAAAGAACTCCACGATGTTACCCTCGTTGACGTTGATGGTCGTGTTGTTGGCGTCGATGCCGAATCCGGTGACGTTGTTCTCCAGGAGGGCGACGGGGAGGATGCCGTCCACGTGGAGGGTGAAGTTCCGGAAGGTGACGTTCTTGCCCACCTCCACGATGGTGAGGTTCCCGCTGTAATTGCCCATGAACGAGAACGTCACATTGGGCCGGATGCCGAGGGCACCCTCGTCTTGTGCCGTTAGATTCACGAAGGCCCACGTGAAGTTGGAGTCAGGATTGATCTTGCCGCCGGGGCTGTTCGGGTCGGTGGACTCTTCCGCGCTGAAGGTCATGGACTCGTTCGTCGGGATGATGACGGTGTAGTTTTCCACGCTCACGTTGGTCTCCGTGAAGCGGTCGGGCGGGGAGATGACGAGGACACGGGCCGTCCCTGCGACGGACTTGGCCACCTCCAGGTCCACCCGGAAGTTGTCGGGGGCAACGAGGGGATCAATCTCGATCCGAACGTAGCGCTGGATGTCCACGGATCCCGTGATCATCTGGGTCTCCCGTTCGTAGGTGGGGACGACCTGGACCTTGTAGGTCGTGTTCACACGCACCTCCGCGTCCGTGTCGTGAGGCGCCGTGATGTTGACGTAGTACCTCTCCTGGTCCGCGGCGATGGTCGGATCGATGGCGGTGTAGTTGGCGAGACTCGTTACTTGGACGGGTCCGGATGGCTGGTCGAGGCCGGCGATGGAGACGTTGTAATCGGTCACCGTCCCGTTGACGTCGGACCGATAGGCCTCGCTGTTCGTCGTGAAGAAGTTCTCCGTGTCCACGTGCTTCGGACCTGCTTCCACCAGGAAGGCGCGGAAGGCCCCCCGCTCAGTGTCGTTGAGCGCTCCGTCGCCGTCGCCCAGGGCCAGGTCAATCTGCAGGCGCAGATGGCGGATGAAGGCGAACGGGAGGCCCGGGAAGGTGGTGTCGTTGTTGAATGTCAGGTTCCTCCAGAGGTGCAACCGGTTCCAATCCCCCTGCTTGTACTCGATGACGGTGTCTACCCTTTCCTCGGGCGAGTCGTTCAAGTTGACGCTGATATCCACGGCCCCGGTCACGGTGATCGTGGTGATGTTGGCGGCCTTCCCGTCGGCATCCACGATGCGGATGAAGTCTCCAGGATATGCCGAGAAGCTGTAGAGGCTTCCCGTCACGTTGCCGACGAGGAGTCTCTTCGCCTGCGGGGTGGAGGGGTCGACGTTGTAGAGGAACGCGACGAGCCCTGTGCTTACGAAGGATCCACCCGGCTCTTGCGCGTTCCCAACCAGCGAGACGGCCGCACCGAGGACCACCGGGAACGTGGAGTCCATGGAGACAGATGCAACCGTGACGTTTGTATCGAAACCCTCCCTCTCGGCTTTGATCTCAAACGCCCCTGCCCAAACGGAGAAGATCGTGTCACCAGTCGCGTTCGTGGTGTTGGTTCCCAAAGACTGCGTTCCTGTGGCCGTAAAGTTGGACACCTCGACGGTCGCGCCTGCGATGCTCGCCCCCATCTCATCTTCGACGTGAACCGTGAGCATCAGCGTCGCATCTGGCATCTTGACCATTTCGATGTCTATCCGGAGGTTAGCGTCGTTGTCGAAGCGGAAGATCTCCGTCTCGTTGTCGAAGTATCCCGACGTCTTGACGGCAATCTTGTAGAACCCTGAGGTGGGCGTGAAGGTGTAGGTCCCGTCGGGGCCGCTCGGGAGAGTCACCGGATCCTTCTGCCCCTGGGCATCCAGGAGGGAGACGGCGACACCGGGAAGGCGTGTGGCGCTGCTAGCTTCAGTAATGATTCCCGTGACCACGAAGGGCTGCCCGGCCGAGAGGTCTGCCGTGAGGAGTCCAAGCCCCCCGAGGAGCAGGACGAAAAGCAAGAACATCGTCG
>JBHHWA010000071.1:0-5784 GCA_046756285.1 Thermoplasmata archaeon | reverse complement strand
TCCGCGATCTCCGGGAGGTTGATGGCGTCGACCCGGCACTGGCGGAGCGTCTCCTGGACGTACTTGTCTAGGAAGAGCTGAACGGACTTCTTCGTCGCGCGGAGAGAGGGCGGAATGACCTCGAGGAGGATGGGTCGATTCCCGAGTTTATCGCGCAGGGAAGACGTGGATACACCGCCTGGATACGGGTTGAAGTTGCCGTCTCTGACGGCGAACTAGAATTTAGCGGTTTACGGCCAGACGGCGTTGAAACGGGTCTCAACGTAGCCGATCAGCTGGCCTTGGCACGCTTGAGGCGTTCGATGTCGGCCTCCACCATGATCTTGACGAGTTCCTCGAAACGGACCTTCGGCTTCCAGCCCAAGAGCTTCCTCGCCTTGGAGGCGTCGCCGCGCAGGTTGAACACCTCCGCCGGACGGAAGTGGCGCTTCTCTACCTTGACGTGCGGTTCCCAATCCCCGATGCCCACAACCCGGAACGCCTCCGTCACGAACTCCCGAACCGAGTGCGACTCCCCGGTCGCCCCCACGAAGTCGTCAGGGTCATCGTGCTGGAGGATGCGCCACATGAGGTCGACGTATTCGGGGGCGTAACCCCAATCCCGCTTTGCCTCCAGCTCCCCTAACTCGATGTGGTCCGCCAACCCGAGGTGAATCCGGGCGACGCCTTCGCTGACCTTCCGCGTTACGAACTCAACCCCACGACGTTCGCTCTCGTGGTTCGCAAGGATTCCGTTGGACACGAAGAGGCCATGGGCCTCGCGATAGTTCACGCAGGCCCAGTAGGCGTAGACTTTCGCGACCCCATAGGGGCTACGTGGATGGAAAGGCGTCGTCTCGTCCTGGGGCTCCGTGTTGACCTTGCCCCACATCTCGCTGGAGGAGGCTTGGTAGACACGGGCATCGGGGTTGTGGCTGCGAACCGCTTCCAGGAGCCGTACGACTCCCAGACCCGTAATCTCCCCGGTCAGCACGGGCTGAACGAAGGATGTGCCCACGAACGACTGGGCCGCGAGGTTGTAGACCTCATCGGGCTCGGATTCCTTGATCGCCGCGTTGAGGGAGGACTGGTCCATGAGGTCCCCGTCCAGGAGGACCAGGCTGCCGACAATGTGCTCGATGTTTTGGAGGTTTGGCCGGCTGAGACGGCGGATCAGCCCGTGGACCTCGTAGCCCTTCTCCAAGAGCAGCTCCGCCATATAGGAGCCGTCCTGGCCCGTGATCCCGGTGATGAGCGCCCGTTTCGCCATCGTTCTTCCCGGTAAGGGCGGTACGCCATCGATTATCTTAGGGTTATGGAGGCACGAATGGTGGGAGTCCCCGTAAAGCGGAAAGGCTATGCAAGTCCCCGACCTACTCAGAGTGATGGCGGAGGCACCGGACCCCCGACAGGAGAAGCGTGCTCAGCAGCCCAAGCGAGTCGAGCTGAGCGACGAGGAGTGGAGGCGGCGCCTCAGCCTCGAGGCGTACAACATCACCCGCCAGGGTGGCACGGAGGCGCCCTTCAGTGGTCTCTACTGGGACGCAAAGGACCCCGGCACCTACCGCTGCGTCGGGTGCGGGGCGGTACTCTTCGACTCCGATGTTAAGTACGATTCAGGGACAGGTTGGCCCAGCTTCTGGGAGCCCGTCAACGTGGAAGCTCTCCGCACCCACAAGGACCGGAGCCTCTGGATGGCACGGACGGAGGTCCGGTGTGCCCGTTGCGACGCCCACCTCGGTCATGTTTTCCCGGATGGGCCGAAGCCGACGGGGTTGCGGTACTGCATCAACTCCGCGGCCCTGGAGCTCGAGCGGCGGTAGCCCCCGGATTCGCGGAGCAGTCCGTCGCTCCCGACGTTACCGAGGGCTTTCGCTGTACGGGAGATACGGACCTCTCCCTAGTCGCGCGAGAGGAGAATCAGAAGGCCATTATCCGACGCGCCGCCGTGGTAGACGAGGTGGTGGTCCGCCACCAGCCCCTCGAGGCGGTCCTCCTCGATCAGGATGAAGGGGAAGGGAAAGACCTGCGCCCCCCGCGAACCCCAGTTCTCCTCTAAAAGCAAGACTCCCCGCGGAAGTGGCTGATTGAGATCCAGAATCAGGGGGAGGCTCCCGTCGGCGGGCACACCGAAGTACCAGGCCATCACGGATGCGAGGCGCTGATCCGTGTAGGGGGCAGGCGCCCCGGTGGAACTCAGATGATTCAGCGCCGCCCACTCGTAGGCGTACGTCGTGTTCTGAACTTGGAAGACGCGCTCGGAGGCGTACGCCATGGGAACGGTCGCAAGGAGGGCCACCACCACCACCCCCACGAGGACGCGCCTCTTGCGGCCTCGGTAGGAGACCACCGCGACCGCGACCGTCAGGGCGATCCCGAAGTCCAGGAAGTCGACGGAACGGTATAGGATCACATGCGAGAGGGGGTCCAGTCCTCGGAGCAGGGCGTAGAGGATGACGGTGAGGGGCGCCAGGAGGAGGACGACGGGAACCACCTTTTCCCGTTTGTTGGAGAGCCGAAACAGGTTGAGTCCGATAACGGCGAGGAAGACGAGGGGCAGGTACGCGAGGGCCCCGAGGAGGAGAAGCGGAGAGGTCGCGACGGTGCCGGGAAAGATGGGGAGGTAGAGGTTGACCAGGACCAACAGAAAGGCCCCCGCGATGGCGACCGTCTTCTGGTCGAGGAGGCTCAGGCGCCGTCGGGCCTTCGACAGAGCGAACCACGGTCGGGCTCTCTTGTTGGAGGCGAGCAGGAGGCCGGCGGCGGCCATGAGGAGGGCCACGGCGAGGAAGAGGGCCACCTCGTCGGGCTTCCAGACCTCGGTGAAGCCCTCCATCCCTACGAAGGCGTAGTACGCCAGTGCGACCGGGAAGAGGGCAGGACCGAAGACGACGTCCTTGCCCGCCTCCCGCCATGACCAGCGGTCCTCCCAGTATGCCTGGGCGTTCTGAAGGAGGATTACGAAGGAGATCATGCCGAACGCCATCAGTGTCGACAGGTGGTGGATGAGGGGAAGGACCAGGAGGAGGGCGGCCGCCATTACCCGGTTCCTCGGGTCCTGGCGATGCCAGGTGAGCCATAGCAGTGCCGGGAGGAGGGCAAGTCCGAATGCCTCCTTCATGAGTGTACCGCTGTTGAAAATGTACGGGCCGAGGAGGGCGAGGACCAGGCCCGCCATCCAGGCCGTGATGCGATGGCCCGTCAACCTCCATACGAGCGCGTAGAGGCCGAGGATTCCTACGAGAGATACGCCGATAGCTACGGGTACGGCGAGGTCGAGGGGGGCGAATCCGGTGAGGGAAGCGATTGAGGCGAGGAGCAACGGAAGCAAGGGCACCTTGAGGTTTACGGCGTTGGACGATGTAGGGTCCAAAGACCACTGACCGGTGTCCAGGACCTGTTCCGCGATGGCAACTTGGGCGAAGCTATCGATGTTGTAGGGGAGAGAAGAGATGAGGAGTTGGACTAGGCGAATCGAGGTAGCGATAGCCAAGAGACTGGCAACGTAGAGGAGGTGTCGTTTCACGGTGGGTCGCTCAACCTGGTCAGCGTGAGTGAGTGGCGAAATCTCCAGCCGTCAAGTTCTAAATAGGCCAGGGAGTTCCGCTGCTGGGATGAGGATGCACTTCCAGGAGAGGCCATGGGACCTCTTCCTATCCCTCGGTTACGTCGCGGCCGTGGCCGGATTCATTCTGACCACGGGTCAGGGCATCCTGGTCGCGATTCTCTTGGTCCTCTTCATCCCCGGGTATGTCCTGGTGGCCGCCCTCTTCCCGGAGGATGAGGAGATCAATTGGATTGAGCGCGTCGCCCTGAGCTTGGGACTTAGCATCGCCGTTGTGCCGATCCTCGGCCTCCTCCTGAACTTTACCGCTTTCGGGATTCGTCTCCTCCCTCTCACGGCCTCCATCCTGATCTTCGCCGGTGGTCTGGGGATTGTTGCCTACATTCGAAGGATGCGCCTAGCCGTCGAGATGCGTCTCTCGGCTACGATCGAGATCAAGAAACCGGCGTGGCCCCAGTACTCAGCAATGGAGAAGGCCCTCACCATCGGCCTTGTGATGAGCCTCCTTTTCACCGTTACAGTTCTTGCCTACGTCCTTTCAACGCCGAGAGCCGGGGACAGATTCACAGAGTTCTACCTTCTCGGGCCCGAGGGAAGGACGGAGAACTACCCTGAGGAGCTCCGTATCCAAGAAGAAGGAACCGTGCTCATCGGGGTCGCCAACCATGAGTTCGTGTCGGTGGGGTATACGGTCCGGGTGGACCTCGTCGGCGTGCAATTCGCGTGGAACGAAACCGGGGGTTACAACGAAACGATGGAGGTCAATCGCACCACGATGACCTGGATGAACCTGAGCCTAGCGCATGCCGCGAATTGGAGCTATGCCTATACCTTCCAAATCGAGGACGCTGGGTTGTGGCAAGTCCAATTTCTCCTGTTTCGGGACCAGGACCTGATCTCGGTGTATCAGAACTTACACCTGATTGTGAGAGTGAGGACAGGTCCATGACCCTAGCTCACATGGGAAGCGGAGAGGTCCCTGATGAGGCCGGCCACTCGCTCGGATGACCGACCATCTCGGGCGTAGGCGTGCTCTCGAACAAAGCGTTGCGTGCGTATGGCCATCTCCTCTGTTTCTCCCCCATTGAGTAACAGCTCCCGAATCGCGCCCTCAAGTTCGAGCTCGTCCGAGGCGGTAGCCGAGACCCCTTGCTCCCCAAAGGGGTAATATGCGGCCTCGCCCGGGATGTTGAGGACCACGACCGGTTTCCCGACGATTAGCGCTTCCAAGGCCATCGTCGAATAGCTCGAAACCAAGAGATCGCACGCGTGTAACAGCGAGGGAACCGGAAAGTCCGCGATAACGAGGGCGTCGCCGGCCCCCTCTTCTCTCATTAACTCATGGTAGGGTTCTGTGGCCTCCCGAGGATGAACCTTCACCACAAGGTTAAGCTGCCCCACCCGGTTGGCCGCACGAATAATTGCCGCCATGAAGGCAGCCCTCTGTTCGGCGTTCCTTAAGACAGGCGTTGCGACCAAGAGAGTGCGCTGGGAGCGATCGAGTCCAAGCCTCAGGCACGTGGCCTCCTTGGAGTCCCGCAGTCCCTCGAGGGCGTCGAAGCGAGGTTGGCCCGTTACCACCACATCCTCGGCCTCGTACCCAAGCTTCGCAAACACCCGTTTGGCATAAGGGCCCATAACGGCCGCCTTTGTGCATCGCTCACGGGCGTATTCGTGAGAGACTTTCGACCAGCTGGCGAACGCGTGGAGGAGGTTCCTAGGGCCAAACGAACGAACGAAGAAGAGGTGACGGGCGACGGCTCTCGGGTTCGCGAGGAAAGATGAGATCATGTGCGTGGCCATTGAAACCGAGTCCCTGAAGGTAAGAGGAGCCGGCTGGCCGATGATGCCGTCCTGGAGGAGCAGAGTGGGAATCTCGAGTGATCTACAGCTTGCAATGAAAGCGCGCTCCACTACGCCTCCAGCGTGACCTACAACCAGGACATCCGGGCCCTCCTTGCGCAGAATGGCTCGAGTATTGTAGGTCCCGTACTCCCGTAAGCTGCGAGTGGCTGCCCCTGCCGTCTCGAGGATCTTTGCGCCTTTCTCACCGTAGTAGAAGTCCTGATTGACCACAAGAGTACGATGGTGCTTGGGATTGAGGGCGCGGATTACGCTGGCGAACATCCGGGAGATGGTCTCGCCGCTGGAAAGGAATAGGACGTTCTTCCTCCCCGGCCCCTCCAGCGGTTCGTTCACGTTCGTGGGCCGCTCGGGGCCTCGAGGAGGGTTAAGTTCCT
>JBHHWA010000070.1:0-5827 GCA_046756285.1 Thermoplasmata archaeon | reverse complement strand
TGGTGAGGACGAAGTAGATGATGAGAATGAAGAGCACCCAGAGCATCTTCGTCCGAAAGTGGACGTGGCCCTCGGGGCGCGTGACGGAGGGGAGCCGCTCAGTGACGGGCTTCAGCTTGTAGAGTAAGCTCTTGCCTTCCGACCTGCCGAACACGGCCTATTCCTCTTCCTTTTGAGGGACCACCTGCCCTCCCGCCGCCTCCACCTTCTCCACGGCCTTCGTCGTGGCGGCGGGAACGACGACCGTTAGGGGGACGCTCACGGAACCCCGGCCCAGCAGTTTGGTGTATCCGGCGGCCATCAGGTCCACGCGGTAGCCCTTGCCTTCCTTCTCCGCCACGCCCCGTTCGACGAACCCATCCAAGGCGTTCTCGAGGGCCTCCAGGTTGATCGCCCTTCTGGCGGGCGGGGTAGCAGCGTGCCTCTTAAAGCCATATTGCCCAAAGTGCCCTGGATCGTACTTCACCGTCCACTTGAACTTGTGCTTGAGAAGCCCGGCTTGCCCGTGGCCCCCCCGCTTCCCCTTCCCCCGCCCGGCCTTCTGCCCCCGGCCGTGGGTCCGCTGCCCGCGCTTCTTCCGCGTCCGCCCCATCCCCTCACCCCATCATGCGCAACAGGAGCTCATTGATGGCCGCGCCTCGGTCCCCCAGGGCCCCCCCGTCCCGGAAGGAGCGCTTCACCCCCTCGTATCCCTTCCGCGGGGGACTCAGCCGAAAGACTGGCTTGACGTCGCCCAGGCGCTGCAGGTCGGCCTCCCCTCCGAGGACGGCCTCCGCAAGGGCGGGCATGGACGCGTAGCCCATCTCCTTCACGTGGGCCTCCGTGAGTGGTTTGCCCCCCACCCGGCGTCCCCGAGCCGCGAGCAGCTGCGCCAGCACCTCCCCATCGACCTCGCCCCAGGTGATGTAGTCCTTGGCTTTCTGGAGCATGCCCAGGTAGGTCTCCTGGGGGGGGAGAACCACGCAGTGGTTGGGGCGGTGAAGACGCAGCATCCGGAGGGTGTCGGCGATGTCTCCACGCACGCGAATGCCTCCCCGCACCCGGATCGCGGCGACGCTCACTTCGCTGCGCCTCCCTCTTTCTCCGGGGGTTCCTTCGGAGGCGTCTCCGGGGCCGCCTTCACCGGTTCGTCCTCCGGCGCCGCCTCTCCCTCGGCGGGTTCGGACACTTTGACGAGCGCCGCCGTAGCGGCCGCCGCGGCCTCCGCCTGTGCCTCCGCGAGGTTGATTTCGAAGGGGTTGACGGGACCGGAGAGGATGTGGAGGCGAGCCGCTTGTTCGGGCCTGACCTTGAACTCCATCGTCTGCTTCAGGGCGTCGGCGGCGGCGAAGGCGTAGTTCACGGTCGTCTTGGTGTGACCCCTCGCGAATCCCCAGGCGTCTTGGATGCCGGAGAGGCGGACCACGCTCTTCGCGACCCCGGCGAGGGCAAGGCCCACCCCGCGAGGAGCGGGCTTCAGCGTCAGTTCGACGGACCCGCTGCGGCCCACGACCTTGAAGGGGAGGGTGTGCGGCGTGAAGCAACCACACTCCCAGGAGCCACAGCCCCGTTTCACTTCGACCATGTTGAGCTTCGCGCTGTCGATGGTCTTTCGGATGGCCGGACCGACTTCCCGACCCCGGAGCCGACCCACGCCCACGTAGCCGTCGTTGTTGCCAACGACGACGGTGATGACGAAGCCGATCCGTCGTCCCGAGTCCGTCATGCGCTGGACCATGTTCACGTCCAACACCTCGTCGTCCAACTCGGGCAGCAAGAAATCGACGATTTCGTGTTCCCGGAGGGGCAGACCGGAGCGAAGAGCCTGGCCCATGGTCGTGATTTCGCCTCGCAGGACCAGCTTCCCAAGCTTCGTCTTGGGCAGCCACTCGTCGAGTCGGTCCGACAGGCTCCTTCTCTGGGGGCCGGGCCGGCGGCGGCGGCGGCGGGGTTTCATGTCGCCTCCAGCTTGGCCTTGACCTCATCCACCGATGGGCTGAGGGCCGCGCCCAAGTGTTCCCCGTGCCGACGGGACTCGTCCGGGCCGACGGCCGCGTCGCCCGGGACCTCCACGCCCGCGTCCCGCACCCCTTGGAGGGCGGCAAAGACGCGGCTGCCGCGGGTGGGTGGGTGGAGTCCGAGGTCCGGCACGGCCTCCTTCACCTTCGCCGCTGTGGCCCGTCGTCCTGCGAGGTAGCCCGTCAGATACGCCGCCGGGACGTTGCCGGTGTGGCCTTTCCAGTCGTACTTCCGAAGTTCCCGGGCCGTGGCGGAGGCCAGCACCTCATCTCCCGCTGGGTGGAACCGGACGAATTGGATGATGGTTCCGGAGAGCGTCTTCCGGACGACGAGGCGAGGCTTTTCGGACTTGAGGAGGGCAAGGCGCTTCCGATAGTTGGTCTGCCCGCGGCTCCGACGGCGGAAGGGGACGTGCTGTCGTGGGCCTCGTGTCATCTGCCCTTCTCCCGAAGCACGCCCTCGGTCTGAAGCTGCTGCTCCAGGTGACTCCGACTGCGGTACATCCCGCCCTTCGCCCGAAGGTAAAACCGACGGTAGTCCTTCGGGGCCAAACGCCCATCGGCGCGATACCCCTTGAGGACGTCCCGCTGGGCTCGAATGGTCCGGATCCACCGTCGCTTCTTCGGGGCGCGCGCCCCCCTGGCGCCCGTTCGACGCCCCCGCCCTCGACGCCGCCCCTTCCGGCGCTGGCGGGCCATGTAGCGCGTCCGCCCGCGTGATTGGCCCGTCACAGGCAACTTCCGAATGAGGCCGGCACTTATGACGGCCCGCACGTCCTCCCGGGTGATCGCATCGGCAACCTCCTCCATCCGATTGGAGTCAATCCAGACTCGGTGGGACCCGCACTTCAGGATGTCCGCGGCCATGCGCCGCTGGTTCCGAAGGTTCACTCGACCACCCGGTTGAGAATCCTGATGCCGAGCTCGTCGGCCCGCTCCTGGATGGCGACGCGTTTCCGGGTGCCCACGGAATGGGCAATCCTCCCGGCCTGCGTCTCCGCGTTCATGTCTTCCAGGTCCTTCGGTCGATGCACGAGGACCTCTTGGAAGCCCGAGGGGTGCAGGCCGCGGACCGCGCGAGGACCGCGATGCCCCGTGGAGGGCAGGGAGGGCCGATAGCCCAGATGTCGTCGAAGCTTGGAGTGATGGCCTCGAGGACGCCGCCACGCGACACCGAGCCGCTTGTATCGAAACCACTCCTGTCGCCGGAAGGCCGGCCGATGGGCCCGCTGCGTCGCCCGCTGCACCAGCGAGGCCTCGGTCGCTGCGGAGAGCGTGGGCTTGGCCCGGGCCGTGTAGACCGCCTCCTCAAAGATCTCCAGCTCTTCCGCCTCTTCTTCTGCCTCGATGTGGGCGAGGAGGCGCTCTCGGAGTTCCGCCACCAACCCCTCATCGTCCAGGCCGAACTCCCGAGCCCAGGCCTGAAGCTCCGCCTTCCGGGCCTTGCGAATCTCCGTCCGCGTCGGGAGGTCCTTAGTGGCCACCTAGGTCTCCCCCTTGCTCACGAGGTAGATTCCGTCCTGGAAGACCCGCGGGTCCTTGCGTTTGATTCGGGTCACCTGCTCCACGTTGGCGGCCGTCTGGCTCACGGCTTCCAGGTCGGGTCCGCGGATGAGGAGGGTGTCTCCCTTCACCTCCACCTGGGTGGGGCCGCGGATCGGCGCGCGACGAGGATGGCGTTCGCCGAGGAAGTTCTCGATGACCACGGCGTCGCCTTGGACGGAGACCTTGACGGGGAAGTGGGCGTAGACCACCCGCATCGTGTACGTGAACCCGTCCGTGACGCCCCGAACCATGTTGCCGACGTGGGAGGCAAAGGTCCCCGCGAGGGCCTTCTCACGCTTGCGGGGCAGCACGCTCTCCACCAAGACCTCGGCGCCTTCGCGCCGGAGCTGGACCCGGGGGTGTGTCAACAATCGGGAGAGCCGAACGTCACCCCTCTGGACCGTGACGGTTCCGCCCTCGATTAGGACCTCGACCCCCTCGGGGATCGGGACCCGTTTCTCCACCACGCCGGTTACAGTCACCTTCGCACCTCAATAGACGTACGCCAACAGGCGGCCCCCGATCCCCGCCTCCTTCGCCTGGGCGTGGGTGAGGACCCCTTGGGTGGTGGTCAGAATCAGGACCCCGAAGTCTTGGGCCGGGAGGAAGCGGGACTCGTACTTCTGGAGGTCCGTCCGCTTCACGGCGAATCGGGGCTTGATGACTCCGCAGTCGTTCACGTTCCCCGAGAGCCGGACCTCGTAGGCACCGCCGCGGCCGTCCTCCTGGAAGGCGAACTCCCCCACGTACCCGTTCTCCTGCATCACCGTGAGCACGCGAGCCACCAGTTTGGAGGCGGGCCGTAGCGTGACGGCAGGCTTGCCGCTCCCCTCGGCGTTCTTGATGGTCACGAGGGCGTCGTTCAGCAGGTCGTGGCGCATGGGTTCACCTAGGAGTACTTGCGGAAGCCGAGCTCGAATGCCATCTCTCGGAAGCACTGGCGGCAGAGGTGGATGCCGTACCGGCGCACGATGCCGCGCTTCCGGCCGCAGCGCTTGCAGCCCAGTTTGCGGCCGAACATTCTCCGGGGCCCCGTCATGTTAGCCCTTCACCTCCACCTCGAAGTGCGCGCTGACGTAGTCCACGGCCTCCTGGGGCTTCGTGCGGTGCCGGTGGGGAATCCGCCGCCGGCGGATCCGCCTTCGGGCCACCCGATAGCCGGGCCGCCGAAGGGTCACGCTGACGTCCATCCCGAAGAGGCCGATGTCGGGGTCGTACTTCACCCCCTTGAAGTCGGTGTAGTCGGCGACGCCGAAGGAGAAGTTGCCCTGGGGGTCGAAGTTGTAGCGGAAGAGGACGTTGTTGCGGGCGTAGAAGGCCTCTCGCAGGAACCGGTCGGCCCGTTCGCCCCGGAGGGTGACCTTCGCCCCGATGGGCATGCCCTGCCGGATGCCGAAGTCCCGATTCGTGCTCGTCGAAAGGGTCTGGACCGCCTTCTGGCCCGTGAGGCTCTCCAGCACCTTCTGCGCCCGCAAGAGCTTGTCCCCCGCCTCGCCCACGCCGATGTTGACGACGACCTTCTCGATGTGGACCTCGCGCATCGCGTTCATAAGCACCTCACGCCGCCGTGCTCTCGGGCAGGGCGATCACGGGCTTCTGCTTCCCCACGACGAAGGCGTAATCCAGGACGCTGGAGAAGCCCTCCTTGAGGCGGACCTGGTTGGGGCGGGACCCGCGCTCCACGACGACCTCCTCCACGTGCCCCGTCTGGCCGACGTGCTTGCCTCCGATGAGGAGGATCACGCCGCCTGTCTTGAGGGGCAGGACCTCCTGAACCTCCTGCGAGGGCACGGCAATCTTCAGGCTGTCGCGCGTCTTGTGGCCGTTCTCCACCAGGAGGTTCCGCCCGTCGGAGAGGTTGAGCTGGGTTCGCCCGCCCCGGACGAGGCTTTTGTTCTCGATTCGGGCGAGCTTCCAGCCGGCTTCCGCCTCCTTGATGGGGACCAAGGCGAACCGGCCGTGGGTGTCCAGGAGGACGCGGTAGTGCTCCCCCACCTCAGGGAGGGAGAGGGTGTCCATGAGTCCTAGGGGGAACCCAGGATCCCGGACTGGACGGTTATCCACGTGGGCCTGCCGGGCCCGGATGACCGCCTTCGCCTCCCGCGCGTTGTCGGTGTACCCCAACATGTCCCGGAGGACGATGGTCAGGGGGATGCATCGGTGGCGAGGATGGGGCCCGGGCGAGGGACGGACGACCCACGTGCCCGTCTTGCGCGGGATGCTCCAGGCCCGGGGGGCCGCCAAGCGTTTCAGCCGGGTCATCGGCGTCCTCCGGAGCGCTCCAC
>JBHHWA010000069.1:0-5832 GCA_046756285.1 Thermoplasmata archaeon | reverse complement strand
CCGAGGGAGTTCGCCGAGGGGGCGAAGGAGGGGGCCGTTGGACACGTTGGGGCTTACGAATCCATCGACATGATCGGGGCGGCCTTCGGGTGGAACCTCCGGGAGGTGACCTCCGACCTCGTACCCGTCGTGGCGGAAGAGGAGAGAACGACCCCCGAGGGGACGGTGGCCAGGGGCCGGGTGGCTGGGATCCGGCAGGTTGGCCTCGGGTACGTGAAGGGCGGCGAGGTGATCCGGCTCGAGCTGGAGATGAGCTGGGGACCGGAGGAACCGAAGGACGCCCTCTCGATCAAGGGCGATCCCGGGGTTGATCTCCTCATTCCGGGCGGCCTCCCTGGGGACGAAGCGACCGTGGCGGCGGCGGTCAACGCGATTCCTCGGGTCGTGGAGGCCGAACCGGGACTCAAGACGATGTTGGACCTCCCTCTCCCCCGCTACGTGGAGCCCTTGGCCCCGGAACTCTAAGACCCGCCGTTGCCTAGGACCGGCACTTTCGCTCGCCCTTGGGCGATGGGGTCCCGGGCTGGGATGAGGAGGAGACCGAACAAGACCACCCAGACGGCGGCTGCAACGAAGGGCCAGATGTTGGTCTCGATCGGTGCGAAGGCCCCACCCAGGTAGCCTAGGAGGAGGGGGCCAACGACCCATCCGAGATCGGCGATGCTTCGATAGACCCCCATGGCCGTCCCCATTCCTGCCTCAGGGGCCAGGTCGGCAGCCCATGCGGCGATAGGCCCGTGAAAGCCCAAGGTGAGCCCGTACAACACCATCGTGAGGGAAAGGACTGAGAGGGTGGGGGAGAAGAAGATAAACGGCAGGACGAGGCCGCTGAGGAGGAGGCTGGCCATCAAGGGGCCTTTGCGGCCAATCCGATCGGCGACACGTCCGGAGGCAAGCATGGTCACGAGGCCCGCGACGGCGACCAGGGTGAGGATGAGCCCGATGAAGGCGGGATCGAGGCCAAAACGTGCCTCGGCCCAGAGGGGGAACAGGGTCGCATTGAAGCCTCCTCGGAGGAGGAAGGCACTCAGCGCGCCGAGAGTCACGAGCACGAAGGAGGGGTTGCGAAGGAGGCGCATCACATCCTCCTTGCCGACGGCCATCTGGGGCCGCTCCCCGGCCGATTCGCGCAGAAAGGCCCGTACCAGTACCAGGGCCACGAAAGCCGCGAGGGCATAGAAGAAGAAGGGAGCGGCGAGACCGAAGGCGACCGCCAGGTAGCCCCCGACGGCGGGGCCGGAGACCGCCCCGGCAATCAGGGCGGCCACGTAGTAGCTCATGTACTCGCCGCGGCGTTCCTTCGGGGCCGACCGGACGAGCACGGCCATCGAGGTCGTCACGTAGAGGGCCGATCCCACGCCTTCCGCTACCCGGACCGCGAGGAGCACCCAATAGTTGAACGCGAGACCGGCCAGGAAGGAGGAGACGGCGATAATCAGCAGGCCGTAGCTCATCACGCGCCGATGGCCCACCCGATCCCCCCAGAGCCCGGCGGGAATGTTGACGAAAACGCGAGCGAGGGCGAAGCCCGAGATGAGGAGGCCGACCATCGTCGCGGTCGCACCGAGTTCTTGGGCGTAGAACGGGAGAGCCGGGCTGATCAGCGTCAGTCCCATCAAAACAAGGAAGACGACGACCGACAGGACGATGACCGTCGCCTTCTCTTGCCGCACGAGCTCGCCTTCCGTGGGTTTTCTCGGCCTAGGAGGCGATGTCTCAAGAAGCTTGTGCGCTTCGCGATGCCGCCCGCGGGCGTGCACCTTCG
Organism: Thermoplasmata archaeon; assembly: GCA_046756285.1. GTDB lineage: Archaea > Thermoplasmatota > Thermoplasmata > RBG-16-68-12 > JAJISG01 > JAJISK01. Next base: position 4,067 of record JBHHWA010000069.1, on the reverse strand, counting down.
CCACGCCAGCCGTTTACGTTGGCAGCCATCGGAAACAGGATCCGACGGTCGCCCATCGGTCCTCCAGCTTGCCGGCCTGGTCGGGGGCAACGACTAGATCCCGCAGTCGACTCGGGGTAACATTGTACTCTCCCTCGCGTAGTTTCTGGAGGTCGAACCGCGTCTCCGACCCGAAGTCATTGGGCGGCTGGACGAACGCGGTGGACTCGATGGCCCAAAACATCACGCCGGTGGTGTTGTTGCTGTGGAAGGGGTGCGTCGGATCCTCATAGTCCAGATCGCTGGTGTAGACCAGATTCACCAACCCCATGATGTGACCCAGCTCATGGACGAGGACGGAGGCCTCTACTTCCCCGACGGAGGGTCCCGGCCCGCCGGTCACGGCGCGGATGACGTCCTTGAAGATAGCAAGGGAGCTCGCGGTATAGGCCGCACCGAGAGCGTTCCCGTTGCCGTCCTCCAGCTGGCCTGAAATCGAGAGGATGTAGAGCGTGAAGGTGTCGCCCCCCGTGGCCTCGTCTCGGTTGGCTCGCTCTAGATCCAGGAGATCCACGGTGCTGAACCGCGTTTCGTTAACTTGGATGACATCGAAAACCGTCTGAATGGATTCTTTGGCTGTGTAGGCCCCCAGTCGAGCCTCAAGGACCGCGAGGGCCGACGACGTCGGCCGATCCCCAGCCGTATGGTCCACCTCCAGGAGGAGGTTGGGATAGGGTGAGGCCTGGAGGAGTTCGAGAGTTTGTTCCCCCGGAAACAAGCTCCCTGCGAAGAGCTGCTGAAGGACCAGAAAGGCAAACGAGCCGAGGATGACCGCGGCCGTCACGCCGACCGCGATCAGCACGACGGTCCGGGGCTTCACGCGGCCCCCATCCAAGCCCCCTTAAAAGCGGTTTGGGGGCTTGAAGGGGCTTCCTCGCTGCCTTACGCCGGCGGCATTCCACGCCGCAGAGAGCGGCGAACACCCTCGCCCATGAAGGGGAGACGCCGCGGGGATGGGGTCGCCGGGAGTAGGACCCGGACCTCACCCCGTTCCATGAGGCACCCCAGGAGGCCCACGCCCTCGCGCTGGATGTAATGGGATTTGTAGAGGAGGCGAAGCGCCTTTGGGAACGGGAAGCAGAGGTACGATCGATCACAGGCCACCTGGTAACAGATCGCCTGTCGAAGTCCCGTCTTCCAGTCGGCCAGCTTGAGCTCCACTGCCGTCAGGCCCTCTCCGAGTCCCACGAGGTCCGCGACGCGTCCGTTGAGGGGAACCTCGTCGTGGACCTCCATCCCCTGGCTCTCGAGGAAGCGAGTCACAATCGGACGGAGATCCGCCTCTCTCATGGCGGGGGGCGAGAGGGGACGGGGTCTTAGTCTCTTCGGTGGGGGAAGGAAAAGTGCTTTTGAGCCGTCCGGTGGTTGGGTGGACCGGACAGGACATGAGGATTTACCGCCTTCCAAATCGGGCGAATCTCCTCAGAAGCCCGCGCGAGGGCCTCCCCCTCTTCTTTTCTTCCTAACACCCTGTTGACCCCGACTTCGACGTCCTTTCCGAAGGGATTATCTCCCGTCTTGACGCCTCCTGCTTCTCCCAGTGAGCCAGCGGCTCGTCCAGCGTGCCGCGCCGGAAGTGGACGAGTCGAAACATGTGTGAGGGAGGGCCGGGACCGCTGAGCGGTTGATGAGAACTAGGTCACGCCCGCGTTCGTGAGGGGTAAGGGTGCGGGGGGGAGCGGGGAGAACCTCCGCGCTCAGGGTGTAAGAGGGACTGGGCGTCATGCGTGAGAAGGGTGAACGTGAAGCGTTAAGTAATCGCCGATACGATCGGCCCACCCCCCGAAGGGCCTCGGGAGGGAACACTGGAATGAGGAGGGAGGAGATGACCACGGGCCGCCTCCAAGACAGGTCGCCCACCCGCATGGTTTCCGTCTTTGGGACCTTGATTCTCTTGTCCACCGTACTTGCCGTTTCGTCCCTGTCGGCAGCGCAGGTAGGCGTGAAGGCGGGTGACTTCATAAGATACGAGATCGATTTCGTTCTTTCCGGGGCACCCGCTGGCGTGCCAGTGCCGACCGAAGCTCTCATGGAAATACTCAGTGTCGAAGGGACTGATGCCTCCATTCGCACGACGGCCCAATTATCGGATGGGACGGAGCAGAACGTCACGGCGACGTTGAATATCGTGTCCGGCCAGGGATCTCTAGCTCTCCCAGGACTGGTTATCCCAGCCGATCTCACGACCGGAGATTCCGTTTCCGTGTCTGGGTTTGGTAGCGCAACAATTGAGGGCGAGACCACCAGAGATTACGCCGGAGCAAGCAGGACGGTCGTTCATACAAGTTTCTCGCAGTTTGGTACCAACACGATGTATTATTGGGACAAGCAGACTGGCGTCATGGTAGAACAGTCAGTAACTGGAACGGTTACTGGAACTGTGAAGGCAGTCGAGACCAATATGTGGGGGCCCGGTCCTCCCTTCTTTCTCCAAGTGTGGTTCCTGGCAATCGTTGCGGCAGCAATCGTAGCGGTGATTGTTACAGTCTTCATCTTGAGGAAGAGAATACCGCGGGACTAGGCTGCGACCACACGTACTCCCGCGATCGGTGGCATCCATCCGGCAATCCACAGCCCGAGTGACCGTCAGATTGCCCACGGAGCCGGACTGCGCCAGCAGAGCATCGACGGCATCCCCCGCGTCAAGGTCTTCATCCAGGAGACGGAAGACGGGACCTCCATCGTGGTCCTGCACGTAGGGGGGAAGCCGAAAATAGGGCCCTCTCTTTAAGACAGGGCGATGCCGCCGCGTGTCTTTGTGACCCGACGGATCCCCCGGCCTGGCCTGGAGTTGCTGGAGAAGGGGACCGACCTCCGGGTGTTCGAAGAAGACCGGACGCCCACACGGGAGGAGGTCTGGGAAGGCCTCCAGGGATCCGTGGGTCTCCTCTCCCTCCTGACGGACCTTATCGACGGGGAGCTGATGGACGCGGGGAACCTGAAGGTCATCTCCAATTACGCGGTTGGGGTGGACAACATCGACCTCGAAGCGGCCACAGAGCGGGGCATCCTCGTAACCAACGCGCCGGTCGACGGACTCCGGGAGTCCCCCGCCGATCACACGCTCGGGCTCATCCTCGCTCTCAGCCGCCGCATCGTAGAAGGGGATCGCATGGTCCGCGCAGGGGGCTTCGCGGGCTGGGGGCCAGAACTGCTGCTCGGGACCGACGTGTATGGGAAGACCCTCGGTGTCGTAGGCCCGGGGGGCATCGGAGCGGCGGTCGCCAAGCGGGCGCAAGGGTTCGGTATGAGGATCGTTTATCACGGTCGAGGCCCGAAACCGGAGTGGGGGGAGGAATGGGGAGGCCGCTTCGTCTCACTCTCAAACCTCCTCCGGGAAGCCGATGTGGTCACGCTTCACGTCCCCCTAACACCCGAAACGAGACACCTGATCGGGGCTCAGGAGCTCCGCGTGATGAAGCAGAGCGCCTTCCTTATCAACACCTCTCGGGGCCCCGTCGTGGATGAGGAGGCCTTGGTGGTCGCCCTCCGGGAGGGCCGTCCCGCCGGGGCCGCATTGGATGTCTACGAGCACGAGCCGGCCGTGCATCCGGAACTCATCCGCATGCGAAATGTGGTCCTGACGCCTCACACCGCCTCCGCCACCTGGGAGACGCGGAGCGAGATGGCCGTCGTGGCGGCAAGGAACCTCCTGGCGGCGTTGCGTGGAGAGGTGCCCCCCTTCCTCGTGAACCCCCAGGTGCTCTCCTCTCAGAATTGAGAATGACGCCAGAAGTCTTTTCCCAGCCCATCGAAAGGGCAGAGGGATGGCTAGCGGCCTCTCCGACCGGCTCCTGTGGCGGGGAGCTCCCTCTCGACTCATCTTTCTCCACTTCTACCTCCTGATGCTTCTCCTAGCAGGCGTGAGCCTCAGTCTCTCCTGGGGCTTCCTCAACCCCGGCCTTCCCATCGTCGCCGGATACGACCTCAATGCGGTCCTTGCGCTGGTGACGGCCGTCCTGGCGTTCGTCATCTTCCTCGTGGCCGAACTCAAGCGGATCACCCGGCGCTACATGGTCCTGGAGCAC
>JBHHWA010000068.1:0-5857 GCA_046756285.1 Thermoplasmata archaeon | reverse complement strand
CAACCACTATCGAAAGGACTTGGTCGCCTCCCGCCTGGCCTTGATCCTGGTCGGCGGGGCCCTCGTGGGGGCCGTCCTGGGGGCCGTCTTCACGCTGGCCATAAGACAGGAGGTCTTCCTCGCCTTCTTTTCCGTGATTCTCATTGTCGTCGCCGCGAAGATGCTCCGCGACTGGTTGGGTCACGCGGAGACCATCGAGCACGATGACGACTCGAAGATGACGGGCCCCCGATTGGGCGCCTCCTCCTCCGCGACCCTCTCCTCGGGCTTTCTCTCCGGCAGCCTGGGAATCGGGGGCGGGGTGGCGAACGTCCCCATCATGGTCTACGGTCTCGGCCGACGGACGCGTCTCGCCATCGGGACGTCCACGCTCATGATTGTGCCCACCTCCATCGTGGGCTTCCTGAGCTACCTCTACTTCGAGGGGTTGGCCACCCTGGACGTGGGGCTCACCGCCTTCTTGTGGGTGTTGGTGCTGGTCGGGTCCTACCTGGGATCCTACTGGGGGCTCCGTAAGCTGAAGTCCCGCTCCGTTGCCCTCGTCTTCATTCTGGTCCTCTTCGTGGCCGCGGCGAAGCTCACCTCCGACCTGATTCTCGGGACCTAAGATTTAAGGCGGCTTTCCAGCTTGGTGCGGCGGTGGACTACTCCCCGGGAGACGGCGGGGGCGACGAGGACCCCCTGCAGGCCGCGGGCGAGAGTCTCGTGGAGGCCTACGTTCGGAGCGAGGAGCTGAGACAGATTCCTTGGCTGGATCTCGTGCGAAAGACGGCCTTCGCCCTCGCCGGCGCGTTCACGTTTATCTTGGGCATCCAGCTGATGCAGGTCTCCGCCGCGGCCCTGATTCCTACCCTGACGGCCATCTTCGGCTCGCTGGTCGAGGCCCCGCACAACGCCCTAGGATTTGGCTGGCTGGTGACCTACGCCGTGCTCAGCGGATCCCCCATCGCCGCCCTCGCCCTCGGATTCTTCGACGCCGAGGTGGTGACCGCCACCTCCTCCTACTTCATGATCATGGGATCCCGGTTTGGAGCCTCCTTCATCGTCATCGTCATCGGCACGATCGCCATCCTGCGAGGCGGAGGGCGAGAGGAGAGTCTCTCCATGGGCGTGCTCGCCTTCCTGGTGACCTACACGATCTACGTCCCCGCGTTGTTCCTCGGCTCCTTCCTACTGGAAGGAAAGTACCTCCCCTGGCTCGTGATCGGCACCCCGCCCTCGGTCATCGGGATCATCGACCTCATCTTCGGCCCGCTGCGGGACGCCGCGGCGGCCCTCTTGCCCCCGGGGGCCGTCTTCTTCCTGGCCTTCCTCGCCCTCTACGTGGGTTTCTCCCTCTTCGACCGGGCCTTTCACCGGCAGGAGGTCGAGGAGGTCGAGGTCACGGCCCTGCATCGGGCGCTGGAGTTCCCGCTCTTCTCCTTCTTTCTGGGAGCGGGGATCACCCTGCTCTCCACGAGCGTCTCCCTCTCCCTGGGAATGTTGGTCCCCCTCTACCTGAAGGGATACCTGCGCAGGCGGGACGTGATCCCGTACATCATCGGCGCGAACATCACGACGTTTGTCGATACCCTTCTCGTGGCCTTCCTCCTCTCGAACCCGGCGGCCACCAACATCGTCCTCCTGGCCATGCTGAGCGTGGGGGCGGTCTCGGTCTTGGTTCTCCTCATCTACCGGTGGTACAGCAGGGCCCTCCTGTGGCTGTTTCATTACACCTTCCACAACAACCGCGCCTTGTTCGGCTTCGCCATCCTCCTGGTGGGTGTTCCCCTGATCCTGGTGCTCCTATGACGAACGCAGATTGCCGGAAGGTGCGCGAACCGGGGTAGGATCGGACATGGCACAGCGTCGTCGAAGTCGGAAGCGTCGCGTTCTGGTGGCGACCAACCGATCGGGGGACGAGTATGCCCTGGGCTACGGCGTCCGTCTGGCCGAGTCCCTCGAGGCCCAGCTGGACCACTGGATGATCATGGAGACGGTGGACGAGCTGCAGGCCGAGCTCCCCGCCTTGGCGCAAGAAAAGGAGTCCTGGAAGGGTCGGGAGCCCGCAGTCCAGGCAGAGCTGAAGAAGGGACTCGCCGTGGAGATCCTGAGCCGCCTCCAGCCCCGGACCTACCAGCTGGTTGTCCTTCGATTCCGGGGCCGTCGGGGCTTAAAGAAGATCTTCCCCCGCTCGGAGATCCTTTCCATCCTTCGGCACGGGAAAGTTAGCTTCCTCGTGCTGCAGCGTCGACGCCGGGAGGTTCCCAAGAGGATCCTCGTCTGCACCGGTGGATCAATCTACGCCCAGCAAGCCGCGGAATTCGGTGCACGCCTCCTGGGACCCTTGGGCGTCCAGGCGACCGTCCTCCACGTCGCGGAGACTCGGCCGAAGCCCGTCCTGGGCGAGGCGGCCGAGGGGCAGGAGCTGAGTCCTCGCATGGCCCGGGCGGTCGCCCGTGCGGAGAGGGCGTTCGAGAGAGCCGGTTCCGAGACCAGTGTGAGGGTCCGGTTTGGCAAGGTGACCGATGAGATCCTCGCGGAGGCGGCCTCGGGCCGTTTCGATCTCATCGTCGTAGGCTCCCACGGGGAAAGCGGGATCCGCCATCTGTTCTTGGGATCCGTTCCCGAGGAACTCGTCAAACGGGCCCGTGTTCCCTTGCTCATTGTGCGGGCCAAAAAAACAAAGTCAATCTGGGGCCGTCTCTTTGCCCGAGGGTAGGGGCCCCGGAGGGCCCCTCGGTGTTGTGGGTGGGACCAGGTTCCTGGCCTACCGTTTCAGAGGCGGCAGAACGGTGCGGGGCTTCGCACGAAACGCCCTGCGGTACCTCACGGGGCGGGCTCGCGGCGCGATCACGCCCTGAGCTTGGGAGGTAGCGTGCTTCGCGCTTTCCTCACTCAAGGCCTGTTCGGCGGATGCCGCGGGCGTGGCCACTTCGGTCGAAGACCTCGAGACAAACCCGGAGATCTTCGCCAGGAAAGCCCGAAAGCCCGGCCGGGGGGAGGAGGTGGGGTCTGCCTCCGTGAGGGACCGCTCCATCCCACTCGTGGATCCGTACTCCCATCGGAAATGGTCCTCCAACGCCGCGAGGCGTCGGTCGTGGCGTCGTGCCTCCATGACAGCCATTCCATAGTGTTCCAACATTTTTCGTCACCTCCAGGGGTCTACCAGAGGTTCCCCCCGCCAGGTCTGGCCAGGGTGCCCGTCCGGAGACCAAGGGTTCCATCGACTGCTTGGCGGGTCAACCGCGCGCTTTTCTTCCTGTATCCCACGTTTTCACCACCCAAATGTGTATTTGCCTAATACACATGGGGGTTATTAAAACTATCGCTTCAACAATGATAACGGTTAAGTAGTGGTTAAATAATATATCTTTCTAGGTGAAACGGCTATGAAAGCCTTTAAAGTCATCGAGAATCCAGAGGCCTTTCAGCTGATGGGCGACAAGACCCGGCGACGGATCATCTTTCTGCTCCGGGCCAAGGAGATGACGGTCAGCCAGATCGCGGCGGAGTTGGGTATGACCCCCCAGGCCATCTACCATCACATCCGGAAGTTCAAGGAAGCAGACATGGTAGAGGTGGCGCGCGAGGAGCGCATCGACCACTTCATTGAGACGTACTACCAGGCCACCGCCGAGGTCTTCGAGTTCCGGCATGGGGAGGGGAAGAGCCGAGAGTATACCGAGCAACAGATGCGAGACGCGTTGCAGAGTCTCCCCAAGCTCGGTCTCGATGTCCGTATCGATGAAGACGTGATCTCCCGGCTGGTGGCTCTCACGGTCGAGAAGGATGAGTGCGGGGATTACGCCAAGTTCCACGAGAAGGCCGAGCAGGTGGAGGAACTCGACTTCTGGGCCCGGGGAATCGCCGCCGGTCTCGCCAATCTCCTCTCTATGAAGGACGCGGAGTTCGAGCGGTCCATCGACCTAAAGCGAGAGTTCCGGGAGGTCCTACTCACGACACTTGCGGAAGAGGCAGAGGCGAAGGCAGAAGTTCAGGCCTGATCCTGGACATCCCTTTCCGTCGCCCTGTCTTGGAACCTGTACCGCACAATCGGGCGCGTGGCTTTACGCCGCAGAACCTCCTGGAAGCCAGCCTTCCGGAAGGTCGGCTGAAACCCAGTCCATGCCGAGGGGGCGGGGTGGTCTTTGCGATCCGTGTCCAGGGGGTAACCCTCTACGACCCTCACGCCTTGCTCCTTCGCATGGGCGAGAGCCGCCTGCAAGAGTTTTCCATTGATTCCCTGGTGGCGGAAACCTCGGGCCACGTAGAAACAAACGATGGACCAGACCGGCTCCTCGTCCACCGGCTTGAGGAGGGGCGACCGATTCAGGCGGGGAAACTCGTCTCGCGGGGCAATGGAGCACCAGCCCACGGGCGTCCCCTCTCTGTAGAGAAGAATCCCAGGGACGGGGCCGCTGTCCACGATGTCGCGCATTGTAGCCTTGTTCTGGGCCCCTCGATGTTTCTCGAACTCGGCGGCGGAAATGCGCCACCACATACACCAGCAGCCCCCCCAGGCTCCAGATTCGCCGAAGAGGGTTTCCAGGTCCTGCCACCGCTTGGGTGTCAGAGGGTGGACTTCGAAGCCACCTTCGAGGAATCCCCCGGACCTATCTCTGGCGCCACTCTTCATACGGAATCGGCCTTCCTTTCTCCAGGTAGGAACGCAGCGAATCGAGGGCCCAGCTCCATCCGTTCTTGAGGTCCTCGAACTCCTCTCGATTCTTCAGGCGGGAATGCTCGAGGCGGATCAGGGACTTCGCTTCGTCCTTGTGCTCAATCCAGACTTCGACCATAGTTCCGGGCGCGTGGTCTGGGTTCTCCCAGGTGTATTTGATTCTCGTGGGGGGGTCGAGGCGCAGGAACTCGCCCCGGTCTCCGTCCTTGTTTTCGTACCGTCCCCCGATTCGCAGGTCCGCTCGCGCATCCTGAGTAAACCAGCGGGAGAGGTGGTCCGGCTCGGTGAGGGCGGCGTAGGAGGCCTCGGGGGAAGCTCGGATCGTCCGTTGCACCGTGACCACGAACTCTTCCCCCCGCTGTCCAACTTCTCTCAGGCCCCGCACCCGCTCGTACTCTACCGTGATGGTCTGGGCCCACCATCCACTGAGGTCATAGGCCTCCGCGAGGTGTTTCGCGGTGGGGGCATGGCCCTCTTCCGCGGCCCCCCAGGCATCGAGGAGGGAAAACCACTCGTCCCAACCCCTCCCCGTTTTGGCCTTTACCGAACCCTCTCCGATGCGGGATCGCTGACGAGACACGAACTCCCCCTCAGAGATGGGGCACGGGCTATTTGCCGGTTGGCCCGCCCTCGGCTAACTGTCGGGGCCAGGAAGGGCCGACGTCCCTGCATCCATGTAAGCCCGAGTGACCTCATTGAGAATTCGATGGGCGGCCGCGATCGCCTCGGGCAGGCGGTTCGGATCGACCAAGCGTCCGTCGACGGAAAGGAAGATGCCCTCGAAGCGGGCCTCGAGACGAATACCTCCATCTTCGGTCGTCCAAGTTAAGGTCCGCCCCGCAGCATCTTCTGAGAAGCCGTACCAACGAAGGGGGCCAAACCAGCGCTGCCGTAGGGCTTCGGCCGCGCGCCAGCCTTCGTGCTCGCCGGGGAGGACGGTTCGAAGGACGGGGATGGGGGGACTGTCCCCGGGGTCGCGCACCGCTCGTGCGACGGAGGCCCCTTGTGAACTCAGCCGGTAGCCTTCTTGGGTCCCGCTGATCAGACCCTCACCCTCGAGCCGACGCAGGGCCCGGGTCAAGGATTCTTGGTGGATGTCGAGAAGCCGACGCATCCCCTGAAAGCTTACCTCAATCGCATCCTCCCGTCCGAGGAGCGCGAGGATTTCCCGGTCGTGATCCGAGAGCGCCGGCC
>JBHHWA010000067.1:0-6011 GCA_046756285.1 Thermoplasmata archaeon | reverse complement strand
CGTCCGTTGGCATCGATCCCCATCTTCTTCGCGATTTCGGACTTGGTGTGGTCGAGGATGACCACGTAACCTTGCCAGTCCTTGGAGGTCTCCGACCCGTCGCGGGGACAGCGATCCTCCTCCGTGATGAAACTACACACGGGACACGCCTTGAGCACCTTGGCCACGTTAGCGCCCCCGGCCCTTCCGGGTCTTCTGCACCCTCTGTGCCTTCTTGCGGTCCTCCACGAACCAATCGAGCTTGCCCAGGGCCGCCTGGCGCATGGTGAGCCCGATCTTGCTTTCGCGGGGGTTCCGCTCGTTAAGGCTCACGGCCACGATTCGCGCCCGGGTCTTGTCTCCCAGGCGCAAGTCGCGTTTGGTGTCCTTTCCGATGAGCCGCTGATTGTCTTCGTCCACGTCCACCCGGTCGTCCATGATCTGGCTGATGTGGAGGAGGCCGTCCAGGGGGCCGAAGCGGACGAAGGCCCCGAATTTGAGGACCTCGACGACGCTCCCCTCCACGACTTCCTGCATGCTGGGCTGGAACATGAGGGCGTCAAAGCTGACCCGCTGGTACACCGCCCCGTCTCCGTGCACGATGCGACCGTCCCCCACCCGATGGATGTTAGATGCGAGGAGGGTGAGTCCGCCCTCTCCGCTCACGTTTCCCTCAAGGGTGCTGCGTGTGAGTTCCTTGGCGACCACGTCCAGATCCTCACCGAGCCGCTCGGGTGGGATGCGCACAACGTCCTCCCGGGTGACTTTGACATACATGGCACGAGCTCCAGGCCCGCATCGGGCACAAGGTCGTCCCGATGGGGTCCCGCGCGGGTGCCCCTGGAGGCACCCTTCGTCACGGGTCTCGGTTCAAGGGCGCCGAGAATAAGAAGTTGTCGGGGAGGCTGGGCCAGCTTCAGGCCCCGAATTTCTCCGTGCGATCGGCCAAGTCGAGGAGGAGGGGGAGGACGTCCACGCCCCGAATACGAGCCAGAGACCCCTTCGTCACCGCCATTTCGTCGTATCGCGTGACTTCATCCCTCCGGATTCCCTTTCCGTATGCGAGGAGGGGGACGGGATCGGCGCTGTGATCACCCGTCGCCGACGGGGTGGAGTGGTCCGCGGTCACACCGAACACCCAGTCCTCGCGGAAGGCCTCGCGCAACGGACCGAGGCTTCGATCGATACGCTCGATGACGCGCGCCTTCTCGTCCGGCTTCCTATCGTGACCCGCGATGTCCGGGGCCTTGATGCTCACGACCACCACGTCGTGGTCTTCCAACCCGCCCATGCCAGCAGATATCTTCGCGTCCAAGTCGGAATCGAGGCGTCCAGTGGCGCCCTCCACATTGAGGAGGTCCATTCCCACGACCCGGCAGATGCCCTTCACAAGAGCCACTCCGGCCACGGCGGCAAATCGGAGGCCCCACTTCTCCGTCACCGGGAGGATGTCGGCGAGGCGTCCCGCCCCCCGCGTCAACAGCGCGTTGGCGGGAGGCTGGCCGTTCAGGAGGCGTTCCTTGTTGACGGGATGAGTGGACAAGACGTCCCTCGCCTCGCCAAGGAAAAGATTGACGACAAGCGCCGTCTTCTCCGCCTCGGGAGCGAGGGCTTTCACCTCCACCACGGGCACGTTCACGGCATGGGGATCCCCATCGGTTACTCGTGGGTCGAGACCCGTGCCCCTAAGAACGAGGGCCCCACGATGCTCTGTACCCGCCCGAAACGCCAGTCGTACGCCCTCGAGGGTCATATCGGTCAGCGACGCTGCGAGCTCATCCGTGCCCACGCGAATCCTCCCGGCCCGGCGGTCGACCACCCTCCCATCCTCGTCGAGCGTGGCGAAGTTGCACCGAAACGCCACATCCCCCTCTCGGACGTCCAGTCGCACGCCCGCGGCCTCAAAAGGCCCCCTTCCCGTGTAAACCTCGTAGGGGTCATAACCGAACAGAGCCAGGTGAGACGTATCGCTCCCCGGCCGGATTCCAGGGGCGATGACGTCGACCTGCCCGCAAGCCCCCTGGGCGGCGAACCAGTCTAGATTTGGGGTAGCCGCAGCCTGAAGAGGGGTCAGGCCTCCGAGTTCCTCGACCGGTCGATCGCCCAGGCCATCACAGACGACCATAAGGACCCTCTTCTCCATCCGCGGGCGAGTAGAGGCTCGGGTTAAATAGCGTTATCTTGAGCTGAGAAGGTTCATCTGGTTCATCAGGGTGCCGAAAACCAGCCGTGCCGTCGAAGGGATTTTATAATGACCTTTCATGCCCCAAGAAATAACCGCGTAATAGGGGCTCAGATCGGGATGATCTGACCAAAAGTACCGGAGGGCTTGTGCAACTCAATCAGATCGACTTCGTCAATCCCTTGCACGGGGAGGGATACAGCAAGTACGGCGTGTACTGTCAGCCGTACGGCGGGGAAATCATCCGTCAGCTCGTTCGCCAGATCGATCCGTCCATCCGGTTTCGCATTCTCGACGAGACCCGAGGAGACGAGATGGACTTCCAAGGCGACGTGATGTTCGGGACCGCCTACACCTATCCCGTCAAGCGACTGTACCGGATTGCCCAGGGATACCGGCGGCGAGGGAAGCCCGTGGTGCTGGGCGGCATCCACGTCAGCATGATTGCGAAGTATCCTGAACTCTCGTCGAAGGAGTACGGGAACGCGGACGCGATCGTCGTGGGGGAAGGCGAGAGCGTCGTCCCGAGCCTCATCGCGGACCTGAAGGCCGACCGACTGAAGCCACTTTACCAGGGTCATCCGGTGGAGTCGGACTTTCCGGTCTTGTGTGAGGAACCGCTTCGACCGGGTTGGCAGTTCCCGGTCCAGTTCCTCCGCGGCTGCCCCTGGGGATGCGAGTTCTGCAGCGTCCCGGGGATGTTCGGGGATCGGTACAGGCAGCGGCCCCTTGAGTTTATCCTCCAGGAGGTCGAGCAGTACCATGCCATGCGTGGTCCGACCAACACCATGGTCTCCTTGGACGACGACCTCAACGATCCGAAGACCGTCTACCCCGTTCTTGAGGCGATTCGAGAGAACTTTGGGGAGGTTCAGGGGGGTTGGACGAGCGCCACGGACATGAACCTCGTCGTGAACTTCAAGGGCAGAGTCAACCACAAGTTCCTCCAGTTGGCGAGCGACACCAACTGCTACTCCCTGTACTTCGGTTTCGAGAACGTCCATCCTCGTGTCTTGAAGGAGGAAATGGGCGTCAAGAAGAACACCCCCAAGTACTACCCCAAGCTGGCGAAGGCGTGTCATGACTACGGGATCATGGCCTGGGGGTCCACGATCCTGTCGCCGCAGAGCGTGACCTGGGAGGACGTCGAGTTCATGGTGGATTGGTACAACTCGGCGGAGATCGACGTGATGGGCTGGAGCATCTTGACGCCTCTGCCCGGCACGCCCCTGTTCGACAAGATGTACCGGGAGGGGATGGTGTACGGCGGGGACGACAAGAGCAACGGCACGAAGGTTGCGTGGTTGGACCTGGACTGGAGCAAGTACGACGTCCTTCACACCGTCTGGCTGCCGGAGGGTGCCCAATACGCTCCGGAGGAGATCGAGGAGATGCGGGAATGGGCGATGCACAACTATGAGACGAACCTCACGAAGAGCGCCCTCCTGGCCGCGTACAACCTCATCCGTAAGAACACCCGGGGAGCCGTACGGCATGGAATCCGTGCCTTCATGGGGCTCAAGCATCGGGGGGTCCTCCCGGAGAAGCTGGTGGAAAGGGCCTTCTTCGGGAAGAGAGTCAGCCACGAGCTAAACTGAGTCGGGCCGAGGCCCAGATCCGGACTTCCGGACGACGAAGGGATCCCCCGGGCCCAATCCCACCGTCTCCCCGGCTTGGCCCCAGTTCACTGCGATTTCCAGATATCCATCACTCGAGACCGTCAGGAGGGGCTCCCCGGGGTCGTGGGCCGCGTAGCTCCGTACGAAGGGAAGCTCATGGGTCTGACCTGCCTCCAGCGTATAGGATCCTCCGAAGGTCGTCCACCGAGGCAGCGCCTCCCGGGGGACGTTGGTGATCAGGTTTCCGAATCGGTCCTCGAACAGCACTTCCCCACGGATGGCATCCCCCTTCACCTCATAGCGCCCGAAGTCTAGCTCCACGGGGGATGGAACGTGCTTCCCCATCTCGTGGGGCCTGACACCGAGGCTGAGGTGGGCCGCGGCGGGTGCGAAGATGTCCCGACCGTGGAAGGTGTTGGAGACCTGGGGAAGACGGAAGGACTCGTTTGAGAGCTCGTACGCCTCATAGTCGCCAAGGGCCTCGGCGGCAGGGAGGAGCAGACCGTTGTCCGGGCCCACCAAGACGCCGCGTTCGCTCTCCACCACGAGGGGACGGCGATGCCCTCCCACGCCTGGGTCGACGACGGCCAGATGGATCGCCCCTGGAGGAAAGTAGGGCACCACCGAGCCGAGGACGAAGGCCCCCTCCCTCACGTTCTGCGGGGAGACGCCGTGGTCCAGGTCCACGAGGGTCGCCGTCGGGTTGAGGGAAAGAATCACCCCTTTCATGGCCGCCACGTACTTGCCGGGCCCGAAGTCGGAGAGGAGGGTGATGAGCGGCATGGTGCCTAGCCCAGACGGGCCACGGTCACGCGCTTGTTGGCGAAGAAGGCGTCCTGAAGGTTCTTACCCTCCTCACTCGCCTTGGCGACTCGAATCAGGCCGTCCCGTCCGACGGTCCCTTGGAAGAGGGGTTCCCCTGCGACCCGCACCTCCACGTGCTGGCCTGAGAACTCCCCTCCGGCTTGGACGATGACGTTTCGGCGCTCCATGTCGACGCGGGCCGCCGTCCCACTGGCCCGGACCTGAGCCTTCTGTCGTCGAGCCTTCAAGGGCTGGATGTTCAGCTTGATGCCGACCACGCGCTCGATCTCCGAAATATGGCGTCCCTCGCGGCCGATGACGCCCGCGATTTCTTTCTCGGGGATGTACACCGTGGCCGCACTCTCCCCCTCCAGTGAGACGTGGACGGGACCGTTGACGAAACGGCCGAGTTCGTACGCGACCTGCCGCTCGGCGAGGCTCTTCAACGGACTGCTCTCCTCCCCCTCCTCGATGGGCATCACGACGACCTCCTCGCCGTAGGTGTAGATCTCGAACTCGGTGCGTCCCGACTCAAAGTCCACGATTTCGATCACGGGCCGGGCCAGATCCGCCTCCACCATGCCGTGGGGGACCCTTACCGTGAAGCGGAGGTTGTAGAACCGTCGGATCGCCCCGTCCTCCACGAAGAGCACGGTGTCCACAATCTGGGGTATCATGCCGAGCTCGACACGTCCAATGAGCCGCTGGATGGCGTCGATTCCTCGCGTGGCGTGAACGACGCCGACGAGGCCCACCCCGGCCAGGCGCATGTCCGCGAAGACCTGAAAGTCCGCCGTCTTCCGGAGTTCGTCGTATACGGTGTAGTCGGGTCGGACGAGAAGCAGGAGGTCCGCGGTCCGGCTCATGTCGCCTTCGAGGGCTGTGTACTGCGTGATTTCGTCGATGACCTGGAGGTCACGGGGCTTCTCCATCGTCTTGACGATCCAGCCGATCTCGTGGAGGTACTCTGCCACCGCCTGGGCTAGGGTGCTCTTGCCCGCCCCGGGTGGCCCGGCAATCAGGAGGCCCCGATACCGGTCCCGCAGCCGTTCCTGGATGATTTCGGCGAACTTGTACTCCTTCAGGGTCACATGGGCCACGGGGCGGACGGCGGTGATTTCAAGACCGTCCGAAAAAGGAGGCCATGCCATGGCGATCCGGATGTCGTCGAGTTGCACCACGGTGGCTCCTCCTTGGTCCATCTCCACGAACCCTTTCGGATGCTGTTTGGCTTCTTCGAGGATCTCGCGGGCCATGCGCTTGACGCGTTGCTCGTTGAGCTTCTGCTTCCCCACGGTCTTCAGGACCATCTGCCCCGGCTTACCCGCCTTCACCCGAGGCAACGTGTCCGCCTTGAGGTGGACGGACATCACGTCGGGTTCGAAGTACTTCAAGAGGGCGGGGGTCCGCCGCCTGCCCTTGGTCTT